>MNZA01000108.1 GCA_001873375.1 Oscillatoriales cyanobacterium CG2_30_44_21 | reverse complement strand
CGCTGGCGAGCGGATTGTGTTTCATCTTTCCCTCGCTTTATTACCTCTGAGCCTTTACATTTTGGACAGCAAACTCCTGTTATCCATCTCATTTGACGCACTGTTTCGTAGCATTTTGCGTCATCGATTAAATGTGTTAAGTTTATGCTCAGCATAGCGATCATCGCTTATAGATTTCCATACAATATTACCAATTTCTTCTTTTGACTCACCTCCCCGAAACACCTATTGAGCCATTCCATTTACAGGAGGGTCGGCAAACTGGTCATTAGCCGCTAATTGTGCAGGTACATTGGAGCCAAAAGTAACCTCAATATTTTGGGGATCGAGAAGTAGGGTTCCTGTGTTGCCATTGATGGCGCGGGTGTCAGTGGAACCCTGATAAATGAGATTGTCTTTGCCTGATACTTCTACAAAGCCGCCATTGCCTGATATATCCCCACCCCTCGCCGCGATCGCGCCATAAAACTGAGTCGAACGATCCGCCCAAATAATTACCTTGCCGCCGTCACCTGTTAATAATCCATTAGCGAAGATATTAGAACTAGCATCTATATAGGTTTGCAAAGCATTAGGAACTGTTCCCTTACCCTGAACATCTCCACCAATCAGAACCGTGCCGCCGCCCGTTGCCCCCGAAGCATTGACTTGAGCATTGACTAGCCCCACTTGCTTGCCAAATACGCCAATGTTGCCACCTTTGCCACTATCTGAAGAGACATTGATACTGCCAGAGGCGATCGCCATGCCATCCTTCACCGCAATATCGGAAGCGCTAGGACTGACCACGAGGGCAATACTGCCATCAGGTTTCACCACCACTTGATTTGCTTGATCGACTTTACCCGTCAGGGCTTCGGCTAGTTTTGACAAGCTGGCAATCTGTCCATTCCAAGTGCTTGGTATGGTATTTGGGCTAACACTCAAACCCAATACTAAATCAGGCGATCGCAATTCTACTTGGCTATTTCCTGCTACTGCCGCTATGTTCACGTTACCATTGGGCGCAGATAGATTGCCTGAATTAATTACTGTGCCTGCGGTGATGGCGATATCCTTGCCAGCAGCGACACTCAAGTTTCCTTGATTGATAATTGCCGCAGGTTGGCTAACAGAAAATTGAATATTTTTAGGATCACCACTGGGAAAAATCAGTGAGTTTCTGTCTACGATAAATTTTTGATTTTGATCGAAGCCTAAGCCTGTGCCAGTGTTGACATTAAAAGAACCGCCAATGTCTAACTTAGCACTGGGACTAAATATGACTCCATTGGGATTGAGGAGAAATAAATTGGCATTAGGGAAGGCTTGGCGGCTCTCGATTGTGCCGAGAATCGCTGATGGATTGTCCCCTGTAACGCGATTGATGATGTTATTAATTCTATTCCCATCAACGGAAGAGTTTCCAGTATTAAAAATGACTCCACTGGTCGGCACGTTAAATTCTTGGAAGCTGTTGTATAGGTTGCCGCCGTTGACTGTCCCTGCCCCTGTGGGCGAAATGACATTGCCCTTTACTTCGGTCGCGGTCGAGCCGTCGACTGCAATTTGCGCCTCAGTGCTGGACGCGATCGCCATTGTGCTAGTGGCGATCGCCAAAACCGAGAATATTCCAAACCGCCTAGCTTTCATTAAAGTACTTGAGGTGGAAGAGGGGCGATCGCTTAGGTTTGTGGAAATCATTCTCTTTGGCTCTTAGGAGATTTTGGCTATGTCAAGACATAATATAGCAATCTACATTAAGTCAGAGATATATCAGGTTACACTTATTGCAATTTATTATTAAATTCAGTCATATTGCTTATATTGTCCAACCCATAAGAGTTTAAAAGCGCTGCATAGCAGCGCTTTTAAACTCTCACAATGCTTTGCGTAAGCCCTGCTCTTACTAAATATGGTGGCGCTTTGCGCCGCCCTTTAATTTATCAGCCCCGCGATCGCCGTTTGCACTGGATAGCCCAGATGTTTCCAAGCTGCCGCCGTAGCAACTCGACCGCGTGGAGTGCGGTTGATATATCCGATTTGTAATAAATAGGGTTCGTAAACTTCCTCAATGGTGTGGGCATCTTCGCCCGTTGCCGCCGCTAAGGTATCCAATCCTGCGGGACCACCGTTGAAGTTCTCAATTAACACGGTTAACAACTTGCGGTCTATCCAATCTAAACCCTTAGGATCAACATTAAATAGTTCCAAAGCCGACTCCGCGATCGCCCCTGTAATTTGTTCGCCTTTTGCCTTGACTTCGGCATAGTCGCGCACCCTTTTTAACAGTCGATTGGCAATGCGGGGCGTGCCTCTGGATCTTGCCGCGATCGCGATCGCGCCATCATCATCGATGGGAGTAGTGAGGATCTTGGCGCTGCGGGAGACGATCTGGGTTAATTCATCCTGTTCATAAAAGCGGAAATGTTGCACAAATCCAAAGCGATCGCGCAATGGCGAAGATAGCGCTCCAATCCGAGTCGTGGCTCCAATTAGCGTAAATTTATTTAGCTGCACACTGCGGATTCTAGCCCCCTGTCCTTTGCCAATCGTAATATCCAAACGATAATCTTCCATTGCAGGATATAAAATCTCTTCGGTAACACTGGGCAAACGATGGATTTCATCGATAAACAGAATATCGCCCTGTTGCAAAGAAACTAACAAACCCGCCACATCGCGGGGACGCTCAAGGGCAGGCGCAGAAGTGATCTTGCACTGCACGCCCATTTCTTGAGCAATGATCAAAGCAAGGGAAGTTTTGCCCAATCCTGGGGGACCATAGAGGAGCAGATGATCAAGGGCGGATGATCGCGACTTGGCGGCGGCGATCGCAATATGCAGTAGTTCTTTAAGATCTTTTTGACCAATATAGTCTTCCAGATTTTTGGGGCGAATATTAATATCGGTATTATTCGCTTCAGGAAGACTTTTGGCTAGCTTATCCGCTAATTTTTCTTCGGGAGTTGCCTCCGCTTGCAATAAATCCAGCGATTTCTGCACCTCAACATTTTCCCCGTTGTCCGCTTTGGGCTTCGACTGGCGGCGTTTAGACTTAATGGGAACTTCTGGATTAGGAACGTCAGATGTTTCTGGAACTAGCTTCGATGGGTCATCGGAGCTAGGACTTGGTTTAGAGGAGATGATTGCCATAAGCCTTTGGTTGCTCAAATTTATAAATATCTGTAATCAATTGCGTCCATCCTATAACAAGAGAATCTAACATCAGATCTCCCTTTTCTCTTGTCGCTGATCGCGCATCTCCTAGTACGCCACTTTTACTCAAGTCCCGCATTGTCCAAGCAAAGGGATTAGCACCTTCCATACTCAGCAAGCTATGCTCAGGCAATCCATAGGGATATTCGGTAACGGCTAGTTCCATTTTTACCTGATCTGGCAATAGCGATAACATCAAGCTAGTTTCGGCATCACCTCCATGAATTCCCAACTCTAATTCTTTAGCACTTAACAAATCCTTAGCCACATTGGGAACTCGCCAAGTAAATAGAGGGAAAATACAAAAGTCGGAATACTTTTCATGCAAATCACGGGCGATGATTTCTAGTATCTGCGGCTGTCCGCCGTGGGAGTTCATCAGCGCTAACTTCCGAAACCCTGCGCGATATATCGACTCCGCGATGTCGGTGAGTATCGCTAGCATGGTGGGAGTACGCATCGATATCGTACCCACGAAGCTGTTATGTTCGTTTGACTTACCATAAAAAAGCGGCGGCAAAGCATAGGCGGGAACCGACCTATCTAGTTTTCCCAAAGCTCTAGCCAATACCCCAATGCTAATTTGAGCATCGACAATGAGCGGTAAATGAGCGCCATGCTGTTCGATCGCCCCCATTGGTTGAATGATCACCACATTTTCCTTATTTGGCATCGCGGCAATTTCAGGCGATGTCAGGTAAGCGTAATTGCGATGATTGGGCATATTATTCATAGATATATCATTCATGACTTTATAGTTAAAACCCAAGACCAGACATTGTTCCGCCCGCTACGCGGGCGGAACAATGTCTGGTCTTTAGGCTACTTATGCCTACTCCCTTCCCAGTGAGAAATTATCGTTGCGGCGCTTGGCGCCGCAACGATAATCCTTGGCTTTAATGTTTAATTTTATAGCGGGAAGGGAGTAACTACTTACTCCACCTTATAAATCTAGAAAGCTAGGGAAGAACGGCGCTAGCCAAAGTTGAATCTGCACATCCCAACCCATAATAATGGCGATCGCCGTAGCCGCAATCATTGAGCCAGCAATTCTTTGGAGCAGTTGACTATGGGCGCGTAACTTCACAAATGATTTGCTGAAGTATCGACCTGCGTAAGCAAGCAACAACATTGGTATTCCTGCCCCAATTCCATAAAACAAAAGCAGGATAAAGGCGCTGAAAATCTGCTGCTCCGCCGATGCTAAAACTAAAATACTTCCCAATACTGTCCCCGCACAGGGAGTCCAGAGCAAGCCCAATTGCGAACCTAAAATGAATTCACCAGCGAGATTAATGCGTTTAGGCTCAGGCAATTTGGGAAGTCGTAATCGAGATGTCATGGCATAACCCAGTCGCGGAAACATCGATAGAATGCCCAGTACTAGTAGAAGCGCGATCGCCAAAGCCCTCATAAAATTTGATAAATCTACTAACCAAGCGCCAGTGATGCCCAAAAGGCTGCCCGCAACCGCAAAGCCGCTAATAATTCCCATGACTAAGGCAACTGGTCCATAGCGGTGAGTCTGTAGCGATCGCCCAATCAAGATCGGCAAAATCGGCAAAATACATGGCGAGAAGACGGTGACAGAGCCACCCAGTACAGCCAGTCCAATCGATAGGGGAGAAATTCCAATCATGCTGATAGAAGTTGTTGAATGGTTTGTTCAGTTTGCGAATACGCACCTTCACCAATGGGGTCATAACGCAAATTGCCTTGGCGATCAGTCTGCTCAGCAAGCTTTACAGAGAAATTAATTAAGCCTCCATAATCACTAATCTAATTTAAACTTATTTCGCAATTGACTGCTGAGAGCATCAATTGTGGTTATGACTACAAGCAACACCAACATCATTGTCGTTGCCTTGCTATATTCAAATCCCCGAATATAACTAACCAACTCAAAGCCAATCCCACCTGCCCCAACGACACCTAAAACTGAAGCAGCACGAATATTGTACTCAAACATATACAGCGTATAGCCAAGACATAGAGGTAACACCTGTGGCATCACGCCATACTGAGCAACTTGCCACCATGAGGCGCGACTTACTTGCAATGATTCTAGCGATCGCTTATCTACCGATTCGATCGCCTCTTGATAAAACTTAGCTAAATAACCAATTGTATAAATGCCTAGCGCCAGAGTTCCCGCAGGTGCGCCCAGCCCTGTAGCAGCTACAAAAAAAAGTCCTAAAATAATCGATGGGACAGAACGCACTGCATTTTGAGCAAAATTTGCAATCCAGCGTAACCACAGTGGCGATAAATTTTGGGCTGATAACAGTGCAATCGGAATGGAGAGAACTGCCCCGATTGTCGTTCCCCAGAGCGACATTTGCATCGTCTCGATCAGCGCTTTGATCGCCACGTCTAAAATACTCAAATCAGGCGGCCAGAGACGAGACAAAAAGTCCGCCATATAGGGCAGACTGGTCTGCAATAATTTGGGATCGATTTTTAATCCTTGCAATGACCAGATATAAGCCCAACCTAGACCAATAGCGACAAAAAACCTGACAACCCAAATGTTGTGGCGACTAGAAGTGTAGGCACGAATCCGATCAGTAAATTTCATTAGGCGGCTGTAGCAGACTGGGCGGAAGACAGACTTTGCAGTTTTGCAAATTGTCTCTTGATATTTTGGCAATCTCCATCATACATGACCCGTCCTTCGTCGAGGATGACTGCGCGTTGGGCGTACTTTGCTGCGAGGGCGAGATCATGCAGTACTACCACCACAGTTAATCCATTCTGGTTCATTTCTGCGAGACTATTCATCACCTGATCGATGCCTGCGACATCTAGCCCTGTGGTCGGCTCATCCGCTAACAGAATATGGGGCGACTGAATCAAGGTACGGGCGATCGCCACTCTTTGGCGTTGTCCACCACTCAGTTGTCGTGCTTTTTGGTAGATCTGTTCTTGCAAGCCCATTTTTTGTAATAGCTGCATCGCAGTTCTGCGATCGCTTTGGGGAAAGCCCCACAGACTTTGCCATGTAGTCAAATCTCCTAGGCAGCCACACAGTACGTTATCCAGACAAGAAAGCTGATCGACTAAGCCGCCGCCTTGACAGAGAAAACCAATATTTTTGCGAACTTCATTAATATGGTTGGGAGTAACTGATGTTCCACAGATATCAATGCTCCCTAGCTTAATAGGAACTAATCCAACTAGCGATCGCAACAGTGTCGATTTACCTGCGCCATTCATTCCCAGCAAAGCCACAAACTCACCATGTTGGATTTCCAAGTCAATACCATTCAAAATCGGACGTTTGAGCGTAGTTTGATAGGCAGTCTGGATATTGTGACAAGCGATCGCGGGTGAGCTATGGTCAGATAAAGGGCGCATGGTGTTTAATTTTTGATTCTTAATTTTCAATCTATGGTGTAGCTTGGCTGTACCAAATAAAGAAATGGCTTCGCCATTTCTTTATTTGGTATAACAATTAGGGCTTGAGTCCAGCTCTTTCAATAGCTGTACGCATTGTCGCTAGATGTTGTTCGTGATCCACCTTAACAAGTTGCGTGGAGTTGTAGAGACTGCGAAATAACTGTTGGTTCTCTGGTTCATTGAGTTTTAAAAACGCATTGATCAACTTTTCGCGCAATTCCGCAGGTACGCTATCGTCGATGGAAATACCGTGGGCTGGCACGTTCGGCACTGAATGTAACACTCTTAGTTTTACACTTTCTTCAGTGGTAATCCAAGGTGGTAATAGTGCGTATTCAGACACCACTGCAACATCAGCTTGATCGCGCAGTACCGCCTGTAGAGCGCTGCTATAGCCATCCCCATAGGTCACTTTGCCAAAAAACTGATCAAGGCGATCGGGACCATCTACAAATTTAAGCCCGACTAGCTCACTCACAGGAAAAATAAATCCTGAACCAGAAGAGCGCGAAGTAAACGCCATCCGCTTGCCTCGCAACTGTTCAAGGGTTTTCGTTGCATCACTCAATGCCTGCAAGGGACTGTCCTTGGGGACGACAAAGATCGAGTTATAGGTTTTCCCCCCCGAATAGTCGTCACGCACTTCTGCCAAGTACATCTTTGCCCCTGCTAACTGCTCAGCCTTGAGCGCAGCACGACCGCTGACAAAAGCAACATTGGCGCGGTTGGCTCGCAAAGCTTCTACCGAAGCCGTTTCGTCAGCAATGATCCCTTTTACAGGAATCCCGACTTCCTTGGACAAAATCTTAGAAACCTGATCAACTTTACCTTGCAGATCTGTAGTGTCGCGGCGATTTGCAAAGGCAACGGTAACTTCGGTGAGGGGAGCCTGTGCTTTCTCGGCGGCAGTAGTTTCAACTGGCTTTTGAGCCTCTGGTGGCTGACTGCTTTCTCCGCAAGCAGTTAAGCTAAGTAACGATACCAAGCCTGCGGCTATAGCAAGATTGGTAGGTAAACGCAATTTTTTGTTCATTAATTTTCAGGAATCGGCTACACTAAAAAGAATTATTAGCAATAACAGCTAGATACAATTTAAAGCTATTTGAGAATTAAAGTCAATAAGTTACTTCAAAACTAGGGCTTTGCCGCGTTTATAGGGACTTGCGATAAAATACAAA
>MNZA01000093.1 GCA_001873375.1 Oscillatoriales cyanobacterium CG2_30_44_21 | reverse complement strand
ACTAATTTACTGACCAGTGCCGAGATTTCAGCGCCTACGGCGCTGAAATCTCCAAAATTGGTTTTTTAATGAGAATCTATGTAGAAAAAGCGTTGCGAAGCAACGCTTTTTTTAATTGACGCAAAGCGCTGAGTTTTTATGCAGTTACCAACTCAGGGCGCTTGCTGTTACGAATACCACTGATGGCAGCGGCGTAATCGGGAGCATTAAATACAGCCGAACCAGCCACGATCGCATTAGCACCAGCTTCCAGAACTTGCCAAGTATTATTTACCTTCAAGCCACCGTCAACTTCGATCCAAGGATCAAGACCGCGATCGTCACACATTTGACGCAACTTCGCAATTTTAGGAATCACATTAGGAATGAAGCTCTGACCACCAAAGCCAGGGTTCACACTCATGATCAATACCAAGTCGCACAAGTCCAAAACATACTCAATAAAGCTTAGAGGAGTTGAAGGATTGAGGGAAACACCAGCCATCTTGCCCAATTCTTTGATTTGGCAAAGATTGCGATGTAAGTGAGGGCAAGCCGTATGTTCAGCATGAACAGTAATGATATCTGCGCCAGCCTTAGCGAAATCAGGAACATACCGTTCAGGCTCAGCAATCATCAAATGTACATCCAAAATCTTGGTGGTGACAGGGCGAATTGCCGAAACAATCAATGGTCCAATCGTAATGTTTGGCACAAAGCGACCATCCATCACATCAACGTGAATCCAATCTGCACCCGCCGCATCAACTGCACGAATGTCGTCACCAAGACGGCTAAAGTCAGCAGACAAAATTGAGGGGGAAATAACTGTGGACTTTTTAGACATATAGTTTTAATTGATTTAGTAAGTGCTGATCTTAATTACTTAAATTTAACAGCTTTACATAGTTAATTACAAGCAAGAATGAGGACGGCACATCGCGCCGCCCTCATTTCTAGTCTTTGTGCCGCGATGCTTTGATTTGATCGATAAAAAACTCTTCGAGAGTCTGACGGGCAAGCTCGATCGCGATCGCCTTTGCACCAATGCTAGCTAAATAGGTCAAAAATTCGGGTAAATCCTTCGCTAGCTGTCCATGCCAAGTGTCACCCTGAAAGCTCAAATGCTGCAACCAAGGCTCTAACTGCTCCTCCGAGCCGCCATGTCCACTCACTTGATAGGACTGCTCCGTACCTAACAATTCGTTTAATGTCCCCATCGCCACTAATTCGCCTTTGTTCAAGATGCCAATGCGATCGCAAATTAACTCCACATCCGACAAAATGTGACTGTTAAAAAATACAGTTTTACCTTGATTTTTTAACATCAAAATAATCTCCCGAACTTGGTAGCGCCCCACAGGATCAAGCCCTGACATCGGCTCATCGAGAAACACCACATCAGGATCATTAATGAGAGCCTGAGCCACACCAATCCTTTGCACCATGCCCTTAGAGTACTGGCGCAATTGCTTCTTGCGAGCTACCGACTGCGACAGTCCCACTAGATCCAGCAAATCCGCAATCCGTTGGCGGCGCAATGCAGCCTCCACACCAAACAGGCAACCAATAAAATCTAATAGCTCCCAGCCTGTCAGATAGTCATAATAATAGGCATTTTCAGGCAGATAGCCGATGTACTTTTTAGCAGTGCGATCGCCGAGGGGATATCCTAAAATTTCACCAGTCCCCGCCGTGGGTTGCACTATGCCGAGCAAAATTTTTAACAGCGTAGTTTTGCCTGCCCCGTTGGGACCTAGCACCCCAAAAGTCTCTCCCTTGCAAATCGTCAGGGAAAGATCTTGAAGAGAACTAATTTTTTGATTTAGCCAAAAGCCAGTCCGATAATTTTTGCTCAAGCCATTCGCCACAATTGCATTGCTAGAATTGCTCTGTTGCTGGGATTCGTTAGTCAATACTTCCACCATAGCTGCGATCGAAGTTGCGAAATTAATGCTTCAGCACATCATTTTAAGACACTAGTGCTGCGCCGTAAAATAACCAGCCAAAAAGTTAAAAGCGCGGCTTTGCCGCGCTTTTAACTTTTTGGCTTTAGTCTTGAGCGCAAAGCTGTCTTTGCAACTAGCTTTTCAAGACTGGTAGCAGCCCTACAATCCAAATTGCTGGAAAGTTACCGATCAAATTACAAATCAAAAAAAATATTTAACCTGATTTACCTTAAAATTTAGTTCATAAGGCTTTGGTAATTTAATAATCAACTAAATTTTTAACGATATTGCACAGTTGCATCATCAAAAATTTGTTTCTTACGGTTCGGGTTTGCTTACAAAGCGCTGCACTTACGGTGCAGACTTAAAGCTTCACAGATTATTTTTAAAGTTGCTTTAAAAATTTTAAAAAAATGCTGGGCTGTCTTTAATTAAGCCCAGTTACTTAATAGAATCTACTGAGACAGTTTATTTGACCTAAAGATGATCACTAGCAAAATGAGGTTAGATAGCGTCCAGCTATGAGCAATATCTTTTTACTGCCACAGAATCTAAGCAAGAGAGAGCGTTTTGCCCTCTCTTGGGAATATTTATTGGAAAACGTTCCCGAATTAGGACAGGAGCTAGTTGACTTCTTGACCCAGCGCGCGGGAAATTTCAGCTCAGAATTTATTAAGGCTACTACCTATCCCTACACAACATCTGCGGAACAGCCCGACATATTACTGGAATGTCAAGACTTCGATATCGTTTGTGAGCATCGACTAGAAAGTGAACTAAGCACACATTCCCTTGAAGATTTACTCAAATCCGCCATTCACAGCGAAAAGTTGACCTATGTAGCCCTAATTAGCAATAGCTATTGCTTGATTGATTCCCAGCTTTTGGATAGCGAAGCCGCTTTACGGCATTATCTTCAGCCTCGCGATAATGTCAATACATCTATGCCTTATTTTTGCTGGCAGGACATCTATGCTCTCGTTGCTCAAAGCTCGGTCAGACTAGCCTATGAGTTTTCCGAATATATGCATTTCATGGATATGCAGCCTTGGCAACATAGCGTTTGGGGAAATCTATTCCTCAGTCCCGATGTCGCAAGTACGTTTAGTCGCAATTGGCGGCAGGTGGTTGAATATTTTGACGGGTTGGCGGTAACGTCTAAACTTAGTGGCTATAGCGGATTGGAGGTCACTTATCCTCTGCCTTGGCTTCAGTTGCTATACCTCCATGCCTCTCGGTCAGTGCAGCACAGTGATTTGCAGTCGGTTAGCCCCTATCTAGTCGCAACAATTTGGATTAAAGGTGATGAGCGCGATCACATTAAGGCTTTGCAAGGTGTTTCTAGTAGTTTTGAACTGCCAGAAAATCCTGAAATTATGGTAGAAATCAGGGCGAGTTTGGCTGATGGCTTATGGATGGTCAAGTCCAGCAGTCGTCCCAAGTTAGCCGCTACTTACTACACATCCCTAGATCGAGTCGTATCAGCCAATTCGCAGCAAATGCAGCAAAATCTCCTACATTTTGTCAAAGCTGTATTTAGTCATGCCCAAAGTATTACCAATCCGTAATTTAGTATGGAGAAAAATTTAAAAGCACGGCAGAGTCGCGTTTTTAAATTTTTCTATGTAGTTTAATTAAGCGCTATAGGAGAGTAAGCAAATATATGAATGTATCGATTTCTATTGATTTTTTGCAACTCAAACATATTGTCAAGCAATGCGATCTAGATCAAAAACTAGAACTATTAAAACTATTAGAACAAGAAACATTTGCAGTTAGATTCAAAAACTTTTTACAAGTAGTTAGAAATGACGAATTGAACTTAGAGGACATTACAGCAGAAGTTGAAGCCGTAAGGGAATCCAGATACTATGCTCAGTAATCCAGTTCGTATAGTTATTGATACAAATATCTGGATTAGCTTTTTAATAGGGAAGTCATTTGTCGGTCTAAGTACTGCCATTAGCGACAGCCGAGTAGTCATATTACAGTGCTTTGTGCTTAATTAGAACCCAGAAAAATTTTTGAAAGCGGCGCGGAGTGCCGCTTTCAAAAATTTTTTGTACTACTCAAAGCCTCAATAGACTGTATTTAGCAATGAATTACTGCAAGAATTAGTTACAGTCTTACAACGCCCAAAGTTTCAAAAGTATTTTTCTAAATCATCTATCGAGAACTTACTTTCTTTACTTAATGAAAAAATTGAAATGATTGAAATCACAAGTAAATTTTATGAGTGTAGGGATGTAAAAGATAATTTTTTATTGGATTTATCAGTATTGGGTAATGCTGATTATTTAATTACAGGTGATGTTGATTTGTTAGTACTAAATCCATTTAATAACATACAAATTATTTCTTATAATTCCTTCCAAAATAATATCTTGAAAAATCTTTAGAGAGTCAAATTAAACCTAGAAAGAATTTCAAAAGCGACACTTCGTGCCACTTTTGAAATTCTTTCTAGGTTTAAATCAGCGAAAAGTATTGTGTATTCCCTTGCCACTCAAAAATTAACAACGTTAATTTTTGAGTGGCAAGGGAATATCTTTCTTTTTTCGTAGAATAACAAGAAATATACAGTGTTACATAACGTTAAGGAGTAATAAGTACCTACGACATTGACCGCGATATCCTGATAAGCTCTACCAATAACATAATCATTCACAGTCCAATTCTTATAAGAAACGCATTTACGATATGAATATTGCAGTTGTTGGCTTGAGTCACAAAACGGCGACTGTAGAAGTACGCGAAAAGTTGAGTATTCCCGAAGATCGCATGGAAGCTGCGATCGCTCAACTGATGAGCTATCCGAACATTGAAGAAGCTGCGATTTTGAGTACCTGTAACCGCCTTGAACTATATGTGGTTACTAGCGAATCTGAGGGCGGTATTCGCGAAATTATGCAGTTCTTATCGGAATTTAGCCAACTACCTCTACAGTTCCTCCGCCGCTATTTATTTATTTTGTTACGTCAAGATGCAGTTACGCACTTGATGCGAGTCGCTTCAGGCTTAGACAGCCTTATTTTGGGTGAAGGTCAGATCCTTGCTCAAGTCAAGCATACTCATCGACTAGCGCAGCAGTACAACGGTGCAGGTCGGATCCTTAATCAGTTATTTAAAGAGGCTCTGTCCGCAGGTAAACGAGTACGCACTGAGACAGAAATCGGCACGGGAGCAGTGTCGATCAGTTCGGCGGCGGTGGAGCTTGCTCAAATTAAACTGCAAGATTTATCCGATAAACGCACCACAATTATCGGTGCTGGCAAAATGTCGCGCCTGTTGGTGAAGCATCTAATTTCTAAGGGCGCACAAAAAATTGCGATCGTCAATCGATCGCCCAAACGCGCCGAAGACCTGATCAAAGAATTTGAAACTAGTGGTGCAGAGTTTGACATTCGCCCCCTAGAGCAAATGTTTGATTGTGTGGCAATTTCCGACTTGGTATTTACCAGTACCGCTTCAACTGAGGTGATTATTGGGAAGCAACATTTACTAGAAATTGCGGCAAATCATACGGGCTTGACCCTTGTTGATATTTCTGTTCCCCGCAATATCGGTTCCGATGTCAACGAGTTGCCCAATACTAGAGCTTACAATGTCGATGATCTACAAGCCGTAGTTGCGGAAAACCAAGAAAGTCGCCGCCAAATGGCAATGCAAGCGGAGATTTTATTAGAAGGTTGTGTGGCTGGTTTTGATCTATGGTGGCGATCGCTAGAAACGGTTCCCACGATTAGCAAGCTGCGTCAAAAGATGGAAATCATCCGCGAACAAGAAATGGAGAAAGCCCTATCTCGTCTCGGTAATGATTTTGCCGACAAGCATCAGGATGTCATCGAAAGTATGACTCGCGGCATCATCAATAAAATCCTCCATGATCCGATGGTGCAGCTTCGCGCTCAACAGGACATCGAGACGCGCCGCCGTGCCATGCAAATGTTGCAAGTTCTCTTTGATTTAGATTCAACTTCTAGCCAATTGAAGGAAGGATAATCAAAAAGCCGCCCACAGGCGGCTTTTTGATTTTAGGCGCTGCAACGCCTAATTTTTTACTGGGAAGGGAGTAGGGCATAAGAAGGTTGTTCCGCCCGCTACGCGGGCGGAACAACCTTTGGTTTTAGGTTTTAATTAAGCCGAGTTACTTAGCGATTAAAAATTCTATAATTAAAGCCCTAAGTCCATTCAACCCACAGAGATCCATATGTCGAATAGCCTTGGCGATCGCCCTCAGTATGTTGACAAATCAACTGCTAAGCCAAAAAAAGATTCTCAAATTAAGCGATTTTTTCGATGGTTAGAATGGCGATTTGCGACACCAGAATTTATTGGGGGGATGTTTACATTTCTGACGCTATTTTTCTTTATGGCGGCGACCAATACCCTCTCAGGTTGGTTATATGTAATTAGTGGAGTGAGCTTTGCGTTGCTGATTGTGGGCGCAGTGATGCCCAAGCGACTCCTAGCCGAACTGGTGGTTAAGCGATCGCCAATTGATCCTGTGAGCGTGGGTGATGATCTATGGATAGACCTAAAGATTGAGAATACAGGGCGCACCGAAAAACGACTATTGGAAGTCTGTGATGTACTGCCTGAAAAGCTTTCAAATATTTTGCGGCAAGAGGTTGTGGTTGATGTGATTCCACCACTTCAGGAATACAAATGGAGCTATGAAGCCAAAACTGAAAAGCGCGGCGTATTTCTATTTCGAGATACCGAGATTGCCACTTCTAGTCCTCTGGGGCTGTTTCGTAGCCGCCGCGCCTGTCCCGCAGGTCAGAAAGCGATCATCTATCCCACGGTGTTACCTTTAGAGCGTTGTCCATTAGTGGATCAATTGGGAAATGACAGCAATCCGCGTCAGTACAGCGATGACCACAATTACAATAATGCAACTGAAGGCTTAACCAAAACTCTGCGTCCCTATCGGTGGGGCGATCCAACGCGGATGATCCATTGGCGTACCAGTGCCAAGTTTGGTGAATTGCGAGTGCGTGAGTTGGAGATAACCATCGGTGGTCAAGAATTGGCGATCGCCTTGGATAATTCCGCAGGATGGCAGCCTGAAGCTTTTGAAGAAGCCGTAGTTGCCGCCGCTTCGTTGTACTTTTATGCTCAAAAGTCGAACTTGAGTGTCAGACTTTGGACGAGTGATACGGGAGTTATTCAAAGCGATCGCGCAGTTTTAGAAGCCTTAGCGGCAGTAAATATTTCTAAGCAGAACGATGTCAATATTCTCAAGGATTTGCCCGACCTGCCTGTAGTATGGCTTTCCCATCGCAGTGACAATATTACGCAACTTCCCTTGGGCAGTCGCTGGATCGTCTGGCAAAAAATCGGGCAAGCTTCCCCAACTTCTGCTCAAAGGTCACAAGGTTTAACTATTGAGATTAACCCTGATGTTCAGGATTTAAGTTACCAGTCTTTGCGATCGCAGCTTCAAGAGGGGCTGCTAGCCTAAATCCAATTAAATAGCGGCGCTCTGCGCCGCCACTTTTTGTGACGAAGCGTAGGAGCAATTTATAAATTGCCCCTACTTTAGCTTTACAGCCCGTTTAGGCTCTGAGTAGTACAGAGAAATTTTGGGAAGCGGCGCGGAGCGTCGCTTCCCAAAATTTCTTTGGGTTTTAATTAAGCGCAAAGCGCTTTAACTGTTCTTGATTTTGTTCCTACTCACTTCCCAGCCATCAAAACCCAAGAATTAGGGGT
>MNZA01000082.1 GCA_001873375.1 Oscillatoriales cyanobacterium CG2_30_44_21 | reverse complement strand
GAGGTGCGGATCGCCCGCATCTTTAACACCCACGGGACAAGGATGCTCGAAAACGATGGGCGGGTGGTCAGTAATTTTATAGTCCAAGCTTTAAAGGGGATTCCGTTAACGATTTATGGTGATGGTTCGCAAACCCGCAGTTTTTGCTATGTCTCGGACTTGGTAGAAGGACTAATTCGGTTGATGAGTGGCGATTTTATTGGTCCTGTGAACTTAGGCAATCCTAGCGAATATACAATTTTGCAGCTAGCCGAAACCATTCAGCGCTTGATCGATCCCACTGCGGAAATTGTGTTCAAACCCTTGCCTCAAGATGATCCCCAGCGTCGTCAGCCAAATATTTCCCGCGCCAAGTCGCATTTAAGCTGGGAGCCATCTGTTCCCCTAGAAGAGGGCTTAGCCAAGACGATCGCCTATTTCCGCGATCGCCTCGCCATTTCTTAAACCCCAAAATAGGCGGCACAATGTGCCGCCTGTTTTTGCGAAAAATTATTTAAAAGCGTTGCAAAGCAACGCTTTTATATAAAACTTAGAAAGCTGTAGCGCACGCGCAGCGCGTGCGCTACAGCTTTCTAAGTTTTATTTAAAAGCGTTGCTTTGCAACGCTTTTAAATAATTTTTCGCAAAAACAGGCGGCACATTGTGCCGCCTATTTTGGGGTTTAAGAAATGGCGAGGCGATCGCGGAAATAGGCGATCGTCTTGGCTAAGCCCTCTTCTAGGGGAACAGATGGCTCCCAGCTTAAATGCGACTTGGCGCGGGAAATATTTGGCTGACGACGCTGGGGATCATCTTGAGGCAAGGGTTTGAACACAATTTCCGCAGTGGGATCGATCAAGCGCTGAATGGTTTCGGCTAGCTGCAAAATTGTATATTCGCTAGGATTGCCTAAGTTCACAGGACCAATAAAATCGCCACTCATCAACCGAATTAGTCCTTCTACCAAGTCCGAGACATAGCAAAAACTGCGGGTTTGCGAACCATCACCATAAATCGTTAACGGAATCCCCTTTAAAGCTTGGACTATAAAATTACTGACCACCCGCCCATCGTTTTCGAGCATCCTTGTCCCGTGGGTGTTAAAGATGCGGGCGATCCGCACCTCTACCGCAAACTGACGATGGTAATCAAAGGAGATCGTCTCGGCGATGCGCTTACCTTCGTCATAGCAGCTACGAATCCCCGTACAGTTGACATTGCCCCAATAGTCCTCAGTTTGCGGATGAACTAGGGGATCGCCATAAACTTCCGATGTGGAGGCTAGCAATAGTCTTGCTTGCCATTTTTTGGCAAGCTCCAACATATTCAGGGTTCCTAAAAAGTTGGTTTTAGCGGTCTTAACTGCATCAAATTGATAATGCACAGGAGAAGCAGGACAAGCCAGATGGTAGATCTGATCCACTTTGTCAATTTCAAGGGGATTTACGATGTCATGCTCAATAAATTGAAAATTTGGATGATCACTCCAGTGAGCATTGTTAGAAGTTTGTCCCGTATAAAGGTTGTCAAGGCAAATCACTTCATGCCCAGCTTCCATCATCCGATCCACAAGATGCGACCCGATAAACCCCGCACCACCAGTGATAAGAATCTTCATGATTACCTGAATAAATTGTTGACGAGAGAAAATGGAGTGACGATATTCCCCAAGAATCTGGTGGCTGAGCCAAGAATGCTTGCCCCAAAGGAGGGACGTACTACAATCACATCGCGATCGCGTAGTCCTGGATTGGAATCTTCATTTAAAGGCAAATTCAAATCAGCGATGAGGTTGCGGCGCATAATCGAACCATCAGGATTGACGCGATAAAGCTCAACGGCTCGCCAATCGGCATCATTGGTCAGCCCACCCGCAAAGGAAATTGCTTCGGTAAAGGAGCTATTTGGTCTAAGTTGCAATGGTCCAGGACGCACCGCTTCACCGACAACCTGCACTGTAATGATCGTGGGGGAGAAGGTTGCTTTGGAGATCTGCTGGTAATCGCGAGGATTAGGGGTTGATAGTCTGGGCACTCTAATCAGGTCGCCATCGGTGAGCAGAATGTCTTGACTAAGATCAGCTTTGGTAATTAAATCGAGAAGATTAGCCTTGACGACGGTGCGCGTTCCCTTGTCATCTAAGCGCGATATTTCAATGTTGCTAATGTCGGCAACCTCGGTCACGCCATTGGCAGTCTGAAGGGCGCGGCTCAGGGTAACGGGGCCGCCACCAGACGAAACTCCCGCCGCCTTAGTATCGCCAGTTAGTCCTGTTGGCACAACACCGTTACGGGAGTAAACCAAGGTTTGAGGTCCGATCCGATTGACTTCACCGACGATCGCCACTTGGATCGTATAACCAT
Organism: Oscillatoriales cyanobacterium CG2_30_44_21; assembly: GCA_001873375.1. Taxonomy (GTDB): domain Bacteria; phylum Cyanobacteriota; class Cyanobacteriia; order Pseudanabaenales; family Pseudanabaenaceae; genus Pseudanabaena. Next base: position 5,891 of record MNZA01000082.1, on the reverse strand, counting down.
CGGGGGAAAAGGTGGAATTGGTGACAGTGCGGGTTTGAGAGGCATTGGCTTGATTGAGTGGTGGAACTAGGATCGAGTCGCCATCAAGAATCCGCACATCTTGGCTGATATCCCCTTTTTCTAATAATTCTTGCAAATTTACACTAATCACACGGCGACCAAGCGCACCATCACGGCGAGAGATTTGGATATTGCTGATGTCTGCTCTTGAAGTAATGCCTGAAGCGGATTCCAGCGCTCTAGTGAGGGTGGCGGCGTTGCTGGCTGCCCCCCCTGCGCCGACATAGCTCAAAAATCTGGGCCCGGGGCGATTGACTTCACCGACGATCGCGATATTAAGCGGACGGGGAGAAAGCAGGGAGACATTGACAATATTTCTAACTAAAAAAGGATTTAGCTTTTCACGGAGTAAGGCATTTGCTTCATCTAGTCCTAAGCCCTCGAGTTTGACTGCACCGATGAGGGCAATGTTTACAGTTCCATCAGGGGCGATCGTTTGCGTGCCTGATAGTTCGGGTACGTTGAAAATATCAATTTTGATGCTGTCCCCCGCGCCCAAGGTGTAGCGGAAAGTGTCTTGAGAGTCTTTGACACTAAGGGTGGACGCGGCGGGTATCTCTGATCCTGTGAGGGGACGCAAATTACCGCTAGCAGGCTCGGACATTGCTGGCGTTGGCGCAGGTTTTTCAATTGTTGTCGTTTGCGCCAAGCTAGGCAAAGGGAAGCTCGCCATCAATACCAGTAAAATTGTGTTGCTAAATCGAGATATACGCATAAAAATCACTCCTTAACCCAAGCACCTAATTGTTAGAAACGGGATACCTGCCATAATAGGGCTGGTAATTTGACTGAATTAATTTAATTACAAGGTTTGGCAGTCATTGTATCAGCACACCCTCTAATTTACCCCAGTATTTTCCCTGTAAATTAATGCGATCGCCTCTAAATATTGACTTGAAAACTCCTCGCCCTGAGACTATTTTTCTTGATGCCGTAGGAACCTTGTTTGGTGTGAAAGGTAGTGTGGGCTTGCAATATGCCCAAGTTGCCCAAAGCTTTAATGTGGTTCTCGATCCTGACTTAGTTAATCGCGCTTTTTATCAAAGCTTTCAGTCAGCATCCAAAATTGCTTTTCCAGATTTAGCGCCTGTGAATGTTCCTGAGGCCGAATATCAATGGTGGCGATCGCTTGCAGAAGATACATTTAAGCAAACTGGCGACTTAATTAAATTTGCTGATTTTGAGAGTTTTTTTAAAGAAATTTTTGATTGTTTTGCAACTACCTCGCCTTGGTTTGTCTATGAAGAAACGCGAACCGTCCTTGAGCAATGGCGCAGTCAGGGGATTAAATTGGGGGTGCTATCCAATTTCGACAGTCGCATTTATCCAGTGATTGAGGCTTTGGATCTCCAGCAATATTTTGATTCGATTACTATTTCCACCGAGGTCGGCGCGGCTAAGCCTGATGCAGGGATTTTTGTAAAGGCACTCAGCAAGCATGGACTTGAAGATTCACCAAATTTGGCTTGGCATATTGGCGATAGCTTTGAGGAAGATTATCTCGGTGCAGAAGCTGTGGGGATCAAAGCAATTTGGCTAAATCGCGATCGCCGCCCATCGTCAAATCCTGCTAAGCAGTCAGCCTTGACGATTGATCAGCTTACGGATATCTAAGGTTTGTTGAGGCGCAAAGCGCCTCAACAAAGTTTTGCTTTGCAGCGAGGCGGCGCAATGCGCCGCCTCGATCACGATAAAATTGGCTTTTGACATCACAAAACACTTATGTTTACAGGACTTGTGCAAACCATCGGCATGATTGAACAGCGCGATCGCGATCGCCTTGTGATCCATTGTCCTGATCTGGTTGCCAACATTGCGATCGGTGACAGTGTGGCAGTCAATGGCGTATGTCTGACGGCTACCTACATTTCTGATAGCAACTTCACGGCGGATGTGTCCCCTGAGACTTTGGGGCGCACTAACTTTGGCGATCGCCAATTAAAGTATGTCAATCTGGAAACGGCGCTAGCAGTTGGCGACAAAATTGGCGGTCACTTTGTCTCAGGACATATCGATGGCATGGGCAAACTTAGCGATCGCGCCCTGATTGGCAACTCATGGGAGCTTAGTTTTGAAGCAATTCCTGAAGTGGCGCGATACATCGTTTTTAAAGGCAGCATTGCTATTAATGGCATTAGCCTGACCATTTCCTACTGCAATGACGCAGGTACAAATTTTCGAGTCGCCGTCATTCCCCACACTTATGACAATACGACTTTAAAAGATTTGGATATTGGCGATGCGGTGCATTTAGAAGGTGATCTGTTGGGTAAATATGTGGAGAAGTTTTTGAGATCAGGTCAGCATAATTTCGGCAATTTAGCCCAGCCCGCGATTACTCCATCTTTTTTGGCTGAACATGGTTGGGCATAAACCCCAATGGGAATGGCGGCGCGAAGCGCCGCCATTCCCATTGGGGTTTTGAAAGCGCCGTAGTAAACTCGACATCAGCCATGAACTAATACTGCTAAACAAGAAATGAGCGAAATTGAAGAAACCACAGACAAAATGCTAGTCATCGGGTTGATTAGTGGCACTTCTATTGATGGCATTGATGCGGCGCTAGTGGAGATTTGCGATCGCCAAGGTAATTTGTCCACGAACCTGATTGCGGGATTTACTTACCCCTATCCAGAGCCGCTTAAAAATGAAATATTTGCAGTTTGTGCAGGTGAGCCGCGATCGCTGCAACAGTTGTGTGAGCTTGATGATCGCATTGCGGAAAGCTTTGCTCAGGCGGTGATCGCGATTAATGCCAAAGGTGAACAATCAGCGCAGTTAATCGGTTCCCACGGGCAGACTGTTTTTCATCGTCCGCCGATCGCCTCTCAAGATGGCAAAACAGGGCTAGGTTACTCGGTGCAGATGGGACGCGGAGCCGTAATTGCCGAATTGACTGGCATTAAGACCGTGAGCGATTTTCGAGTCGCGGATATTGAGGCGGGCGGACAAGCTGCGCCCCTTGTGCCGATGGCGGATTTATTACTGCTGTCCCATCCTTATAAATGTCGCGTCTGCCAAAATATTGGCGGTATCAGCAATCTCACCTATCTGCCTGCCAAGGCGATCGCCGATCCTGATCAAGTATTTGGCTTTGATAATGGTGCGGGCAATGTCCTGCTGGATATGGTAACCCAAAAGTTATTTGGTGAAGATTTTGATCGCAATGGCGATCTGGCACGACAGGGTGTTGCTAATCTCGATTTAGTCGAAAAATGGCTCAGTCAAGAATTTTTTCGCCTCCCGCCGCCAAAATCCACAGGACGCGAGTTATTTAGTCCCGAATATTTGCAAGCCCGCTTGGGTGAATGTGCAGATTTAAGTAATTACGACATTCTGGCGACACTCACTGAATTTACGGCGCAGGCGATCGCCCAAAGTTATCGCCTGTTTTTGCCAATGTTTCCTGATGAAGTCCTAGTCGGCGGCGGCGGCGGTCGCAATGGCTATCTGATGGAGCGTTTACAGGCTTTGCTCAAACCTGCGATTGTCAAGCGTAGCGATGACTTCGGCATCAATGGTGACTTTAAAGAGGCGATCGCCTTTGCACTTTTGGCATATTTACGCATGAAGGAGAGGGTCGGCAACTTGCCCAGTGTCACTGGCGCAAAGCGATCGGTTTTATTAGGCAAAGTTTATTGTTAAAAAAAGCGCTGCATTGCAGCGCTTTTTTTATCGGGTTTGCTTTTCAATTCACAAAAGTGTGACTACACTTTTGTGAATTGGTATTAGACCTTTGACTCGGCATCATCGGGGTCGTAGCCGATGTCGCCGACAAAGCAGAAGGAGAGCATGAGGTCAAAAACATCGCGATCAATTTTGAGTTTAGGTGGGAATGCATCGTTAGGTTCGAGCATTCGCTTGATGTCGTTGGTAAATTTGCGCCATTCTCTATGGGCGTAGCGATCGCTTTGTGTTGTTGTGGGCTTGATGAGTTTAAGTAGTTTATCTAGATAAATTTCAAGGGGATCGCAGTCTGCCTCTTCAAAGAGTACGTCAATTTCTTCAAAGAGGTTTCGGATATATTCGGGATATCTGCCTGAGAGGGCGAGAAATGACATAACGATGCGCTTGTCTAGATCTGTGGGTGGATCTTTTGGTAGTATTTTCTGACTGCGAGTTGACCAGATAAATTGCAAGATTTTGTAGATGTTAAGCAGTCGCTTCGCAGTACGGGGTGTTATATCTACGTGTTTGCAGCAGTTTAGTAACAGTTGAAACTCTTCTTCGTCAAATTCAATGGTTTTGGCGATCGCTTCGATTTTTGTGACAGTATCATCAGAAACTATGGGTTGAGAGGGAGATTTTTCATTTCTATCTGATGAAATCTCTCTCTTTACTTGTGGTTCTGAGTCAGTTTTTGCAATTGATTGAGCGATGGGTTGTTTATCAGTCACTTTTGATACTGTTTCATCGGTTTCAAAATTAGGGCTGCGAATTTTTAATTGTGGGCGCAGATATCCTTCAACTGTTGTTTTAGAAATTGGTCTCATTCGATAGGGGATCTGGATAATTTTTTCGAGGTAATCTAGACCAGAGGGTTTAGCGCCACGCTTGAGTACGCCTTGGTAGACCTGTTCCAAAGCACGAGCAATATAGCGATCGTCGATGCCCAAAACGACAATGAATAGTTGGGTATTGAGCAGGAGTTGAACTGATTCTAGGACTTCGACAACGCGATTTGGTGGGCAACGATCTAGGTCATCGATATTGCCCCATGCTTTAGCACTATCGAGTTTTTGATTGCGGATTTTCACTACAGTTTGCTGAATTAGATTCATGCCAAACGACTTGCCACTTCCCCATCCGCCCAAAATTCCCACAGCCACAGGTGCTTTTAGGCTGCGTAGCATAAGTACCGTTGCCAGTGCCTCGATTTCATCCTTAACGTTAAGGCTGTCCTCCCCCTGCGCTGAGTCGTTTGTAACGCTATCAGGAATCTTTGTCTCAACTGTTTCCGCACTCTGTCTTATGCGACCTGCCAAGTTAGCTATCGAATTGCCCTGCAAATCCCACAACCGCAGCGTCTTGTCCTCACTGCCCGAAACGATCGTCTTGCCATCTGGGCTAAATGCTACTGACCAGACAATATTGTTATGCCCTTGGAAAGGAAGCCCAATTTGGTTTCCCTGCAAATCCCACAACCGCAGCGTCCAATCATCACTACACGAAACGATCGCATTGCCATCGGGGCTAAAGGCTACTAACCTGACATAAGATTCATGCCCTTGGAATGGTTTGCGGATGGATGTGCCAGAAATGGCATCAAATAGTTTCAAAGCGCCATTGTATAGCCCCGCGACGATCTTGCGCCCATCGGGTGAGAATGCGGTTGAGTATACCCCACTTTCAATGTTCGCAAAAATTAAGGGTTTGGTGATGGCTTCGTCGGCTGAGTCAGGAGCTTCTTGTTCAGGCTTTTCAAAAAGTTCTTCAGGGATGATTCCCTCAGTTTGCTGTTGCATTTGTAGCTCGTCTATGAGTTCAGCATTCATGAAATTTTATTGGGTTAGAGCCAGATTAATGATTTGCAACAACAAACTTGTCTATCTACGTTTCGATGATCTAAGCCCCCCAAATCCCCCAATTCTGGGGGACTTTGAAAGCCCTTTATTCTCTTGTTCCCCCAGAATTGGGGGCTAGGGGGCGATTAAATATTCATAAATTATCACCGAAATTTGTATACGCAAATGTTCTAACCCAAACACTTTCACTGAACAAACTTCTAGTACAAAGTAGTCACACTTTTGTGAATCAAAAAACAAAGGAGGGTGGCGGCGCAAAGCGCCGCCACCCTCATCTTGGGGTTTGAGCGCCGATCGCGCTACAAA
>MNZA01000066.1:28664-31258 GCA_001873375.1 Oscillatoriales cyanobacterium CG2_30_44_21 | reverse complement strand
GCCGCCACTCTCTTACAAAAACAATGATTCCATTTAACTAGATCTATCTATATATATTCATAGGCGAAATAGCGCGATTTCTTCAAAAAAAGAGAGGCGCTGCGCGCCTCTCTTTTTTTAGTTATTTCCAGTTTTTAGCAACGATTTCAGCAAGATCAACCACACGCTGGCTATAGCCCCACTCGTTGTCATACCATGCCACAACCTTAACCATATTGCCGCCCATCACCATCGTCAAGGATGAGTCAACAATCGAAGAAGCATCATTACCCCGATAATCGATGGAAACCAAGGGTAATTCGTTATACTCGAGGATACCCTTTAGTGAACCTTCGGCAGCATCACGAAAAGCATCGTTGACTTCTTGGGCGATCGTCTTCTTCTCAACTTCGACCACAAAGTCCACTACCGAAACGTTAGGAGTTGGTACACGCAACGCAATTCCATTTAGCTTGCCCGCTAGCTCTGGCAAGACTAAGGCAACTGCCTTGGCTGCACCTGTGGAAGTCGGAACAATGCTCAAAGCAGCGGCTCTAGCGCGGCGCAAGTCACGGTGGCTCGCATCCAGCAGGCGTTGGTCGCCTGTGTAGCTGTGGGTAGTGGTCATCACACCTTTGATGATGCCAAAGTTTTCCAAGATTACCTTAGCAACAGGGGCGAGACAATTGGTTGTGCAACTCGCATTGCTGATGATGTGGTGAATATCGTGGTCATATTTATCAGCATTTACGCCGACTACAAAAGTACCATCTTCATTTTTGCCAGGAGCAGTAATCAAAACCTTTTTAGCTCCAGCATTGATGTGTCGGCTGGCTCCAACTTTGTCGATGAATACACCTGTAGACTCGATGACCAAGTCAATGCCCCAATCTTTCCAAGGTAGATTGTCAGGATTGCGATCGGAAACGGTCTTGATAGTTTTACCGTTGACAGTAATGGTGGTGTCATCGGCACTCACTTCAGCGTCAAATCTGCCAAGCATGGAATCATACTTGAGCAAGTGGGCATTGGTGCGAGGATCGGATGTATCGTTAAGTCCAACTAGCTCTATGTTTGTCTCTTTGCGCCCAGCCCAGCATCTGAGAAAGTTGCGTCCGATGCGTCCAAATCCATTAATCGCTACCCTAATAGTCACTGCTCTTACTGCCCTTTATATAAATTTAACTTTTTACTTTAATCTGATGCCTATGATACCGAAAACCGTACCTAATTTATTGCTAGGTTAAGCAATTTTTTTTGGCTTGCAGCGCTTGGTGTTGAACTACGACAAACTAAACCCCAAGATAGGAGTGTCGGCGCATCGCGCCGACACTCCTATCTTGTAACAAGACTGGCTAAAGCTATAAAAACTCATAATCGGTTTGGTTTTCAATTTGCAAAAGTGTGACTGCACTTTTGCAAATTGGTATTAGCCTATTTGGGTTTAATATAGGGCAGAGTCCACCGCCCCTCAGCCATGCAAATATTCAGTCGCCGCAATATCAATATTTTTATAATCGTTCTTGTAAGCACGACCCTCGTGTTTGCGTTGGGGTGGTTTATATTTTTGCGCCCATCGGTAACTAGCCTGAATAAATCTGCAACTGTCGCAGGCTCTAGCTTACAAAATATTGTTTTGACTGAGTTTGATGCTAAGGGAAAACTGCTTTGGGAAATAACTTCTAAACGTGCGGATTATCGCGAAGATCGGAAAATTGCTGACATTGAGGAAGTCAAAGGGAAGTTCTATCGAGATGATGAGCTTTTGATGGAAGCAACTGGCGATCGCGGCACGATCGATCAAGTTTCTAAAGTGATTTCTCTAGAGGGCAATATCAAGGCGATCGGCGTTCAAGAGAAGGTGAATATGCAAGCTGACAAAATGATTTGGAATTCTGAAGCTGATATTTTAAAGGCGACAGGGAATGTGCAGATTAATCGCACAGAAGACAAAATTAAAATGGTGGGCAAAGAACTAACGGCTCAGCCGAGCTTAAATATTTATAGTCTAGAGAAAGAAGTAATTGTGACGGCGACAGAACCCAAGTTAGAGATGAAGAGTGAGAAGATAACTTGGGATGCTAAGAATAATCGTGCTTTTACAGAAAGTCCACTTTCGTTAATTCAAGTGAAGGATCAATTGCGTCTAAATGCTAATAGAGGCAGTTGGGATATCGAAAAGCAGGAAGTCATGGTTACTGGCGACATTAAGGCGCTCGACCCTAAACTGGATGTTGACCTTACTGCTGCTGTTGCAAATTGGAATCTGGGCAGGCAGTTGATTACAATTCCCGAAGCTTTTACTGCTTCGAGCAAGAGTCGCGGCATTGTTGTGAAGGCGCAAAAAGGCGAAGCGCTGCTAGAAAAGGAACAAATTAATCTCATTGGAGAAGTTGCGGCGAGTTTTAGTTCTACTCAAGGTGTGGTTACAGCCGATCGCGTGGAATGGTTAATTCCCAGTCAAAGTGTTACGGCAAATGGAAATATTGTCTATCAACAGCCTGACAAGAATCTCAGTGTTACAGGCGATCGCGCTGTGGCAAATCTGGAACAGCAAACTATTACGGTTACGGGTGCTAATGTTCTATCCACACTCACACCTTAGTGAATAGAGT
>MNZA01000066.1:0-28656 GCA_001873375.1 Oscillatoriales cyanobacterium CG2_30_44_21 | reverse complement strand
CGCGCCGCCACTCTATAGCTAAAAAGCCCTTAAAAGTGTTGCAAAGCAACACTTTTAAGGGCTTTTTAGCTTGGGGTTTAAAAAACTACTCCAAGTACTTGATCAATGCCGCTTCAACGAGATCCTTCATAGATGCGCCTTTCTCATCGACTGCTTGCTTGAGCAGATCATAGGACTTTGTCGACAGCGTGACCCGATGGCGCACATCCCTGCGCTTACCCTTCGACTCAGACTCATCAGCTACATCAGGGATGTAGGACTCCGCAAACTGGCGCAGTGCTTCATTGCCAAGGCGATCGCAAAAATCACCAAACGTCTCACCCGCAAGGCGATCGCCTTTGAAGTAGACAAACAATGGTTCGAGTCCCTGCTCCAAATTGTCAATATGCAAGCGCTGTACATAGGGTTGCGCCAAGCGGGTCGAATTGAAGCTACCACCTAGCCACACTTGATATTCATCGGCTGCACTGCCCACAAAGGCAAGCTCCGCCATGTAAGGTCGAGCGCAACCATTTGGGCAACCTGTCATCCTAGTGACAAAGGTTTCATTTTCTAAGCCCACGCGCACTAGCAACTTACGGATTCGCGCCAATACATCGGGCAAGGCACGCTCTGACTCGGCGATCGCAAGTCCACAGGTCGGGAAAGCAGGACAAGCCATCGAGTAACGCACAAGGCTATCGATTTGGTCAGGAGCCAACACCCCGGAGCGATCGAGGATTTTCTGGATTGCTTCTTTTTCATCGGCAGCAATTTCTGTCACTAACAGATTATGGTTAGGAGTCAGCACAAAGTCATGGTGAAAAGTCTCGCTGATTTCGCGCAAAGCGGTTTTTAGTTGCAAGCCTTCGCGATCGATGACTCGACCATTTTCAATGGAAATCCCTAAGAAGTACTTGCCATCGCCCTGCTCATGCCAACCGAGATAATCTTGGTATTTAAAATCAGGTAGTTCGCGGGGAGCCTCTAGTTCCGTGGGATAGTAATCCCGCAAAACTTGCTTAAATTTGTCCACGCCCCATTCATGCAGAATATGCTTGAATCGCGAATGACGACGGTTATGGCGATCGCCATAGTCACGCTGCACCGCCACGATCGCCTTAACCGCATCATAGATTTTGTCCACAGGCACAAAGCCAATGCTATCTGCCATTCTCACAATCGTGGCATCATTATTATGGGCGCGTCCCAAGCCACCACCCACATAGACATTAAAGCCCTCTAGTTGATCTTGAGAGTTCGTAATCACTACCAGTGATAGGTCATTAGTATAAAGATCAACGGAATTATCACCAGCCACAGCGATCGCAATTTTAAACTTGCGGGGCAAATACTGTGTCCCGTAAATCGGCTCCACGTCATGAATATTGGTTTTTGCCTTACCCAATCCCTGACGGTTGCGGGCTTCGGTTACTTCGGGGGCTTCACTCGCCGTGACCGCAACTTCGCCATCTAGCCAAATATCGTAATAAGCGCCCGCCTGTGGCGCTAAGAAGTCGGCAATCTTGACCGCATAATCACGGGCATAGATATATTCAGGCTTATTTTTAAAAGGAGCGCCAGGAGCCATGACATTACGGTTAATGTCGCCGCAAGCACCCACGGTTGAACCCATGTTGCGGGTGATGTCCGCAATGACAGTTTTAAGATTATCTTTGAGAATGCCGTGGATCTGAAAGCCTTGGCGAGTGGTGGTGCGGAGGGTGTGGTTGCCATATTTGTCGCACAACTGATCCAAAGCTGAGTACAACTGCCAAGGGATCACTCCTCCAGGGCTACGAGTCCGTAGCATCATGCTGTACTGACCTTCCTCGCCTTTTTCTTTGGCTTTTTCAAAGTCCCGATCTTTTTGTTGATAGGAACCATGAAACTTCAGAATTTGGAGACCATCCTGACTAAAAAATGGATTGCCGTCAGTTAGTTCGCTATCAATGGGACCCCGTAAAAAGTTGCTTTTTTGCTTGAGAACTTCAACCTTGGAAATTTTGACAGGATTAAGTAAAGTGTTGGTCATGGCTCAGCTATCGAAACTAGATATGATTTTGGGCGCTCTGCCCCACCATTATACTCCCATAATCCCATCGGAATTAAGATGAAGTTTACAAAAGTAAAAAGCAGGGCGATCGCCCTGCTTTTTACTTTTGTAAACTAGTGGCAGTGTGAAGCGCTGCCACTAATAACAACTACTCGCTTTCTTTGACAAAGCCAGAGTATGCTTCCATGCCATGTTCAGAGATATCTAAGCCCTTAAACTCTTCTTCTTGCTCAACGCGAATGCCAGCAGTAATTAGAGAGATAACATACCAACCGATAAAGCTAACCGCCACGGTGAAGCCACCAACAGCAGCGACACCAATAATTTGATGCCATAGCTGTGTGAAGCCTCCGCCAACAAGAAGACCAGCCTCTGGACCAGCTCCACCTTGGAGGTTGAAACCATTGCTAATCGTAGCATCGGGACCAATAGCAAACAGACCAACCGCTAAGGTCCCCCAAATGCCACAAACTAAGTGAACAGATGTTGCACCAACAGGATCATCAATCTTTAAGCTATCAAAGAAGCCAACGGCGAATACAACCAAGACTCCAGCAACTGCGCCGATGATGGCGGCTGCGGGTAAAGTCACAAATGCACAGCCAGCAGTTATGCCAACCAATCCAGCCAATAGACCATTAACGATCATTGATAGGTCAGGCTTGCCGAGGTATAGCCAAGCGGCAATAGTGGAGGCGATCGCGCCAGTGGCTGCCGCCGTGTTTGTGGTTAGGGCAATGTGAGCAATGAGGCGACCATCGCCAACAGCCATTGTCGAACCAGGGTTAAATCCAAACCAGCCCAACCATAGGATCAAACAGCCCAAAGTGGCAAGACTCATACTATGTCCAGGAATGGCGCGGGTTTTGCCATCTTCACCATAACGACCAGTGCGTGCGCCCAAAATCGCAGCGCCGATTAGAGCACCCCAACCACCAACGGAGTGAACCACGGTTGAGCCAGCGAAGTCCCAGAAGCCCATGTCAGCAAGCCAGCCTCCACCCCAGATCCAGTGACCAGTGATCGGATAAGCGATACCGACCAAAATAAAGCTAAATATGATGAACGACATAAATTTGATGCGTTCTGCTACTGCTCCCGAAACGATGGTTGCAGCAGTACCAGCAAACACCAATTGAAAGAGGAACTTAGCTTCTAAAGGCACACCAGTCCAGTTAAGAGCGCCAAATGCGCCCTTATAAGCGTCACCAGTGGCGGGACTATTGTCTGAGCCTGCAAGGAAGAAGCCTTGTAAACCGATGAAGTTATTGCCGCCATCGTCACCAAACATCAATCCAAATCCGATCAGCCAGTAAGCAATAGTGGCGATCGCGAATACGACTAGGTTCTTCGCCAGAATGTTGACGGTATTTTTGCGGCGACAGAAGCCAGACTCAACGAGTGCAAAGCCAGCATTCATGAAAAATACTAGAAAAGCTGCGAGCATGACCCAAAGGGTGTCAAGTCCAACTTTTAAGCCGTCCATCGCTGTCTTCATTTCAGCCATAGGATCGACTGGGGCTGGGGCAGCAGCAGGTTCTTGAGCAGTGGCTGCGTAAACCCAAAATACGGCGATAATTGCCGCTAGAGGAACGCAAGCAGTCCAGTTTACTGAACTCTTGAGCTTTCTCTTTTGATTTGACTTATAAACCAACACCTTACATTTCTCCTCAATGAGTTAACGAGTCTTAATGCACATCTCATTGCATATATTCAATGCCTTCCATAACATCAGACTCAGGCACATAGGTTTTGTGTAAATCTATACATTTTGACCATCCCCATCCTTTTCATGGCAAAAAATATTACAAATTGTTGAGTTTGGCGAAGTCCAAAAAATTAGCAGCAAGGCAAAGCCTTGCTGCTAATTTTTTGGACTTCAATTTCGCTTACTAGGACACAAAACCCAAGAAAGGAGTGTCGGCGCTTCGCGCCGACACTCCTTTCTTGGGTTTTGGTTTGTCTTAATTCAAGTGACTACGGCTATGCCAAGTTAGGACTTATACCAATCCACAAAAGTTTAGTCACAATTTTTGTGGATTGAAGACCAAACCTAGTATGGGTTTTCAAACAAAGAAATGGCGTAGCCATTTCTTTGTTTGGTATTATGCAATCTTGCCGTGGGCGATCGCCCAAGTTTGATCTGCCATCGCACTTAATTCTTCAGGCTCATGGGTAACAACTAAAATTGTCCAGTCTTTTTTAAGTTCTTGCAAAATATTCAGGATCTGCTTCCGCATTGACCAGTCTAGTCCTGCGGTGGGTTCATCGAGCAGAAGTAGACTCGGCTGCCGAATAAGCTGCACCGCCAGAGCCAAGCGTCTCTGCTGGCCACCACTGAGGGACTGAGGCGATGCACTGGGGTTGAGATGGCTTAAACCCACTGAGGCTAGTGCGCTTTGAATCCGTTCATAATCGAGATCAATGTGACCAAGTTTGAGTTCTTCCACAATCGTACTGCCGCAAAAATGGCGTTCAGGAAATTGGAACACCAATCCGCAAATTTGTTGCAGATGGTCAGGCGTTAGCTCTTGAGATTTCCAATAGATGCTGCCAGTTGTCCATTCCACAAATCCTGCCAAAATCTCTAGCAAAGTACTCTTGCCCGAACCGCTCGGTCCAACCATCAAACCTAATTGGCGATCGCTGAGTTCAAAGGAGAGATTATGAAGAATTGCGTCAGGTGTGGCGGCGGGATGGTAGCTAAGATTTTGAATGGAAAGCATAATTTTTGAGCAGGCTAGCGCTAATTATTTTAACTGGCTTCGACTTTGCGTAGCGCTGTAATTAACCAAGTTGGCAAGCTCTTCACAGGCATTTTGATATTGAGTCTCAATTTCGAGCATTAGATCAGGCAAACCTTCGCGATCGCCTTGCTTGCCCTTGAGTTCCACTTCCAAACACAGCTTACCCAGAGCTTTAGCGCCTAAAATATTGCTGCTGCCTTTGAGAGTATGGGCGGTAAAACTAACTTCTTGCAAATCATTATTGGCGATCGCCTGACGCAATGTTGCCAGCAGAACTGGCGCTTCTTCGGATGTAAATAAATGCACCATGCGTCCAATTAATTTGGGATTGATCTGGTCAAGGTTTTTAATTGCCGCAGGGTCAATTACTGAAGGGGCTTTTTCCTTTTTGAGATCCTCATCCGTAGCGACCGCGATCGCTGGTTCTTTTTTCTTTCCCGAAGCCCATTGCTCAATGGTGCGTTGCAGCGATTCCATCATAATCGGCTTACTGATATAATCATCCATTCCTGCTTGTAAGCACATCTCGCGATCGCCTTGCATCGCACTAGCTGTCATCGCAATGATAATCGGACGGGCATAGCCAGTATGCAAATCATGCCAATGCTCGACTAAGTAAGTAGCCGTTTCTAGTCCATTCATCTCAGGCATCTGCACATCTAAAAGCAGTAAGTCATAATGATTGACTTGCAATGTTTCCAATACAGCCAAGCCATTGTCCACTACGTCAGGCTGATATCCCATTTTGATTAGCATCGCCATCGCCAATTCTTGATTGATCAAGTTATCTTCCGCAATTAATATTCTCAATGGCAGGCGATCGCCCAAACGAATAGAAGAGGAAATATCATTCTTGGCGATCGCATCTTGAAGAGTATATACAGGAACATCTTTGGCAATCTCGGTACTGATCGTAAAGGAGAAAGTAGAACCACTATTAACCTTGCTCTCAACGTGAACCCTGCCCCCCATCGTTTCGACAAGATTTTTACAAATTACTAAGCCTAAGCCTGTGCCACCATACTTGCGCGATGTTGCCGCCGAGGCTTGGGCAAATGGCTGAAATAGACGCTGCATTTGCTCGTCACTGATGCCGATCCCCGTATCTGTGACTGAAAATAACAACTGAAATGGATAACCCTCGAGGGGAAGATGGTCGGTAACTAAACGCACCCCAATTTTGACTGCGCCCATATCTGTAAACTTCAAAGCATTGGACACTAGATTCAAAAGAATCTGCCGCAGTCGAGTCACATCGCCCACAATAAAAGGCGGCACATTGGAATGCATACTTACTTCAAACTTAATCTTCTTTTCCCTAGCTTTGGGCAACTGCACATCATAGATATCACGCACCAAAGCTCTCAGATCTAAGGGAGAGTTCTCTAACTCCAATTTTCCTGACTCGATTTTTGAGAAGTCTAAAATGTCATTGATTACTGATAGCAGCATTTCGCCGCTGACCTGAATTGTCCTGACATATTTGGCTTGTTCTTCATCTACATCAGTGCCAGCCAAAAGCTGAGTCATGCCAATTACTCCATTGATCGGCGTTCTGATTTCATGGCTCATCATTGCCAAAAAGGCAGCCTTAGTACTGACGGCAATTTCTGCTTCTTCCTTCGCCTTGCGGAGATCTTCTAAAAGTTGGGTTTGGCGAATTTCCGCATTCTTTTTGGCGGTAATATCGCGGAAGCACCAGATTAAACCGAAAAATTTATTTTGTTCAGAGTTAACGGGGCTGGTGTAGTAGTCAAAAATGCGATCGTCAAACACGATTTCACCAGAACGAATCGCATCAGGCTCATCATAGGTTGTCTCGAGCAAGTTAGTGAGGACATCAGGCAAATCGGACTTGATCAAATACGAGCCGAGGGGGACACCATTGGGAGCTTCATAACTGGGATCACTGCCTAAAAATAGGCCATAGGGAATGTTCCACATTTCACAAAAGCGGCGATTAAAACTAGCGATGCGCCCCTGCTCATCAACGGCAAAAATCCCATCAATGGCGGCTTCCTTTTGGGCATGAAGGAGTAGGTTAGTGCGCTGTAAGTCCTTGAGAATGCCAACGCGATCAAACATAGCTTGCGAAAGCTCTTTATTTTTGAGAACTAGATGCATCTGTAAATGATGCAATGACAGATGTAGGTGTACTCGCGCTAAAACTTCGGCAATGTGCAAAGGCTTAGTAATGTAATCAGCACCGCCACTTTCAAAGGCTTTCACCTTCGTTTCTACAGCATCACTATCGCTGATAAAGATGATCGGGATCTCTTCTGTCAATGAGTCGGCTTTGAGAATACGACAAACCTCATAGCCTCCCATTTCTGGCATGGAGACGTTGAGCAGGATCAACTCAGGCAAGTAACTCTGCACCGAAAGTAGAGCCTCGCTACCATCTTTGGCAGTTTTGACTTTATAGCCATAATTGCTCAGGGCTGACATTAGCTCTGAGCGAATCTGTGGATCATCATCAACTACAAGAATCGTTGATTGAGGAAAATCGATCATATTTAGTTGCACGATTCGATAACCTGTCTAAAAATTCTAATCAACGGGTACTTAGAATAATACGCGAACTAAAAATATGCCATTCTTAGTTCTTAAAATAGTGGAATTTATCATACAGTGCTTTGCGCTCAAGCTCGAATCAAGAATAATTTTGAAAGCCTTGCAAAGCAAGGCTTTCAAAATTATTCTTGCCTTCCTAACGACCGCCGACCGTAATCGACTCAACCTTAATGTGAGGCTGTCCCACCGTGACATAGATACTGCCACTCACCGAACCACAAAAACCAGCCGCAAGCTCCAGATCGCGGGAACTCATGGAGATTTGCTGCATAATTTCTCTGGCATCGCCAATCAGGGTCGCACCTTTAAGGGGCTTGGTGATTTTGCCATTTTCGATTAGGTAAGCTTCATCGACCGCAAAGTTAAACTGACCAGTTGGCAGCACACTACCACCGCCCATTTTCTTGCAGTAAATGCCCTTATCTACAGAGGCAAATAGCTGATCTAAGTTAAATTCACCTGCGCCAATGTAAGTGTTTCGCATCCGACTGGCGGCGGCATAGGCATAGCTCTGACGGCGACCGCTGCCTGTGCGGGGATGTCCTGTCCGCATTTCTCCAGCGCGATCGCTAATAAAGTTTTTGAGAATGCCATTTTCAATTAATAGGGTGCGTTGAGTGGGCATTCCTTCGTCATCCATATCGATTGTGCCGAAGGCTTCTGCGGAGCGTCCCTCATCCCATGCAGTCAGATTTTCATGGGCAATCTTTTGACCTTTCATTTCCGCAAAGGGTGTAGTCTTCGCTTCAATGCCAGTCGTTTCCAGCAAATGTCCACAGGCTTCATGGAAGATCACGCCGCCAAACTGGTTTGCCATGATTATGGGATAGGAACCAGATTCCACATAGTCGGCGTAGAGCATTTTTGCTGCGGCTTCTACGATTTCTTCAATTACTGGCTCATAGTTCCAAGTGCGGAGATAGCTGGGATCGCTAGTGCCACCGACACGCTTGCTGATCGCTGAGCGATTAGCGCCATCAGCACAGAGCAAATTAGAACCAATCGACTGGGTAAGGCGAATATCTCTAGCAAATGTGCCGTCACTTGCCGCCACCAAGATTTCTTGCCAATCGCGAAAATAGCCTGATCGCCTTGACTGGATATGTGTACCTTTTTTGGTAGTTAGCTGATTGACCCCAAGGAGAATTTCACCCATTTCTTGCATAGGGCTACATAGAGAAATCCAGCTATCTTTGCCCTTGCGAGTGGCGTAGTCACGAAATAGTTCTAGTTGAATGGAAGGAATGAACGAATTTTGAGAAGGAAGTTGTAGCCCTAAGATCGAAAGAGCGCGTTCAAGGGCTGATTTTAAACCTAGAAATGTCAGATCATTGGTGCTGACATAACAATCAGCCTTACCTTTAAAAGCGCGAATCCCTGCCCCAGTCGATAATCGTGGCGAAATACTGGTAATGGCATCATCTTCAGCAAGGCAACTAATATAACGATTGCGCTCTAAGAAAAATTCTACAAAATCTGCTCCTGCGGCACGACCTAACCCCAAAAGGATCGATAATGGCGCTTCCCATGTTTCATCAAAGCGATCGCTAATAGTTTCGTACTCTAAGGCTGATAGCTCTCTGGTTTGGAGCAGGCTGTTTTTCATGTTGATTTTCTTGATGATTACTACTTATCAGTGTAGCAAAATTAGGACTTACGCAGAATGTGCTAAGCCCCTCATCCCCCATTTTTAAGCTACAGCCTATTGAGGCTTTGATGGGTATAGAGAAAATTTTGAAAGCGGCGCTTCGCGCTGCTTTCAAAATTTTCTCTGGGTTTTTTAACTCAATAACCTAGACTCTCGCTAGGCTTGTCTGTGGGAGTTTCTGAGATAGTAGAAGGTGCTTCTCTCTTTGGTCGAAGCGGTGCAGCTTGCAAAAAAATAGACTTTTCGGGACTCTCACGAACTAGGTCGCCTGGTTGCTTCTGAATCGATTTTAAAAGTTCATTGTCAAAGGAACCCGCAGCATTAGTTAATTGCCGCTCTTGACGTTTTAAATTTTCTAGTTTCTTGTATTGCTGATTCCATTGCTCTTGAGCGTAGACAGTCCAGCCATAGATTGCAAATACTGAAACCGTGAGTAAAACTGTCGCTGCGATCGATAGCTTCTGTATCTTCATTAACAATCGTAGCCACATCGGCAGTGGGAACGAATTGGTGCGAGGCATTCGCTTCACGTTTTGGTTGCTAGCTTTTTGCCGACCTCTATTTAAACTTTGACTGCGGCGATCGCTGGGTTGACGATATTTCTGTGGCTCAGGCATTCTGCTAGCTGTCATCTTACTTACTCTACGTTCACTCAAAATTCACCACCAATCACACAAGTATTACACCTATGGCAGATGTTTGACATTAAAATCTATCGCAATTTGGCAATTTTCTTTATAAAAACTATTTTTTAAATTCCGCCTATGGCGGAATTTAAAAAGTAGTTTTTAGTTTGCAGAAGGCTCGGCAAGCTAAAAAAATTACGCGATCATTGACTTTTTGGGGGCAAGAATTTGATCTCAAGGCGATCGCCCTCCATTAAACCAATTTCTGTAGTTAGTCCTGCCCTCACCTCAATCACATTGTCGGCAACGATCCCATTGCTGGGATAGGTTGGACAGGGATCGGTTTTGCACATAGAGACATCACGGGCGATCGCCTTAACCTCACCATCAAGCAGAAAAATAATATCTAATGGCGAAGGTGTGTTTTTCATCCAGAAGGCAACTAAACGAGCTGGCTGAAAGGGAAACAACATTCCGCGATCGCTTGCTAAAGGTGGACGAAACATTAGTCCCTGTTGCTGTTGGCTAGGCGTGGCGGCGACCTCTAGCTGGATCTCCCGACCTGCGATATTGGCGATCGCCGTAATCGGTAAATACTGCGCTAATTCGGCAGCATCCTGTGGCTTGGTTAGAGGCTTTTGAGCTTCAGGAGATTTGGGGATCGCTGTCGCTGCTGGGAGCGGAGCGATTTGATCGGAATTAGCAGGTACGCAACCCATTAAGCACAAGCTCAGGCTAACTATCATTACTTTTACAGAAAGTCTTTGGATTGAACTAGGAGTAGGTGTGTCACAATTTCTAAAAGTATTGTCAGTCATATTGCCAGTCATCCTATGTCATATCCTCTACATATCGCATTTATCTGGCACCAACATCAACCTCTCTACAAAAGCGCGATCGCAGGCAAGTATCACCTGCCTTGGGTAAGGTTGCATGGCGTAAAAGATTATTTGGATCTAGCTGTGATGTTGTCAAGATATCCCAAGCTACATCAAACGATTAATCTGGTGCCATCGTTGATCCTGCAACTGCAAGACTATGTGGAGGGAAAAGCATTTGATCCTTATCTAGCCCTGACCTTAACACCAGTTGACACCCTGACGCGATCGCAAAGACATTTCATCGTTGAGCATTTTTTTGATGCCAATCATCAAACGATGATCGAGCCATATCCGCGCTATGCCGATTTATTGGCGCAAAAGCAAGCCTATGGGATCGAGTGGTGCGTTAACCATTGGCTAGCCCCCGACTTTAGTGATCTCCTGGCTTGGCATAACCTCACTTGGATTGATCCCCTATTTCGTGAGACTGATCCTGAAATTGCCGAATGGTTTGAGCGGGGCAAAGAATTTACCCTCGCCGATCGCCAAAGAATTTACAGTAAACAGAGGGAGATCATGGCGCGGATCTTGCCGCAACATCGGCAAATGCAAAAAGATGGGCAGCTAGAAATTACCACCACCCCTTACACGCACCCGATCATGCCCCTGATCGCCGACACCCAAGCAGGTCGGATTGCCGTGCCGCAGATCGATCTCCCTAATCAGCGATTTCGCTATGAGCCAGATATTACGCTGCATTTAGAAAAAGCTAAGGAGCTATATCGTCAGCACTTTAGCTGCGATCCCCGTGGGCTATGGCCATCGGAGCAATCGGTTAGCCCTGCGATACTGCCCCATGTTTCTAAGCAAGGATTTTCTTGGCTCTGCTCTGATGAAGGCGTACTCGGTTGGAGTCTGGGTCATTATTTTCGCCGTGATGAACGTGGCTCGATCAATGCGCCCCACTTGCTCTATCAGCCCTATCGACTGGAAACCGTGCATGGGGATCTAGCGATTATTTTTCGCGATCGCCTGCTCTCTGATCTGATTGGCTTTAGTTATGGAGCTTTGCTACCCCAAGCCGCCAGTGACGATCTTTGCGATCGCCTGATGAAGATCCAACAGCAGCAAAATGAATATCTTGCCGAACATCCAGAGGGGCAACCTTGGTTAGTTACAATCGCCCTCGATGGCGAAAATTGTTGGGAATTTTATCCGCAAGATGGTAATCCCTTCTTAAAAACGCTGTACGAAAATCTCTCCAACAACGAAAATCTCAAATTAGTAACTGCTTCTGAATACCTAGAAAAATTTCCGCCCATCGAAAAAATTCCACCCCATCAATTGCATAGCGGTTCATGGATCGATTCCAGCTTTACCACTTGGATTGGCGATCCTGTCAAAAATCGGGCTTGGGAACTGCTCGCCGATGCGCGTCAAGTTTTAGCGACACATCCCGAAGCCACACCAGAAAACAATCCTGAAGCTTGGGATAGCATGATGGCAGCCGAAGGTTCGGACTGGTTCTGGTGGTTTGGCGAAGGTCACAGTTCCAATGACGATGCCATGTTTGACAGGTTATTTCGTGAACATTTGCAAGTAATCTATCGTGCCCTCAATGAGCCTGTTCCCCATGCGCTGCTCTATCCCCTCGAACCCCATGATGTGTCCACTAGCGATCGCCCCACCAGTTTGATTAATCCAGTCATCAATGGCAGATTTGAGAATGACGACTGGCAAGGTGCAGGCAAAATTGAAGTAAGCGGGGCGCGGGGATCGATGCATCAGAATGCTCCCGTCAAGCGTCTATGGTATGGATATGATCATTTTTATTGCTACTTACGCCTAGAATTTAGTAATCTAGAAGCGATCGCTGAAAGCAAACTGCATTTGTTGTGGTTTTATCCCAGTCGGATGCACGCTAACAGCCCCGTCAAGCTCCTTGATATGCCTGACGTATCTCCCCTAAATTATCTGTTTCGCCATCATTTAGCGATTAATTTTGCTGATAAGTCAGTTCAGCTTCAAGAGTCAACCGAAAAATTTGCATGGGAAACGATCGCAACTCATACGAAAATAGGTTTTGATCAATGTTTAGAAATTGCAATGCCTTGGAGTGATTTAGCAGTTAAACCCCAGTCCTTCGCAAGGTTAGTAATTATGCTCAGTCAAAAAGATCATTTTCAAATGTCCTTACCTGAGTACACGATCATCCCTATCGAAGTACCATAGAGTTTCGTATTTAACAGAGATAGCAGTGAAAAAAAAAGAAAAAACCAGTATTGAGTCAATTGTTGAGCAGGCTTTGCAAGACGGCTATTTGACTCCAGCTATGGAAGCAGAGGTGGGGCGGATCTGTGACAGCGCTTTTGAACTCTCGGTCGAAGAGTATATGGCGCTTGATCGCTTGATGGGTTCGTTGCTGACGGGTGAAGTGGTTGCGGTTCCTCGCAAGCAATTTATCAATGTGATGGAAGAATTAGTATTGAGCGAAGCAGTGGCAAGGGTTGCTGAAATTGAGGCGAACAGCAACAAGGTTTTAGATTTGGGGGATATCGCTGCCTATGCGCTCAATCGCTTACCGCCGCTCTATGCGACTACAGAGCAAGGCGCAAATTATCAAAGGGATCGCGCCCTTGCGGATTTGCAGCATTTGATTTCTTTGCAGGTTAAAGAAGCAATTGATCGCAACTTAGACCGTCCCGAATTTTTCCCTGATCGCTCTACTTTTGGTTCGATCAGCAAAGATTCGGTATTGTCTCAGCTCAGTAATTTACTCCAAGCCTACGCTCCCGACTTTGAAGAAAAAAATTAAAAAAGGCGGGGCGCATCGCGCCGCCAATAAAAGAAGGCATTAAGAGCGTTGCCAAGCAACGCTCTTAATGCCTTCTTTTATTTGATCGCGCTAGTAAGATCGCTGGGCGATAGATTGTCATGAATAATCTGTCCGTCCCGAAACCAGATAATGCGTTGGGTATTTTTGGCTACATCAGTTTCATGGGTGACCATGACTACGGTGATCCCGCTAGCGTTTAATGCGCCAAATAGATCCATTACCTCAGCCGTCGTATGCGAATCCAAGGCTCCCGTTGGCTCATCGGCAAGCAACATCACAGGATTATTAACGATCGCTCTGGCGATCGCCACTCTTTGCTGTTGCCCTCCCGACATTTGATTGGGGCGATTATGAAGCCGATGTCCCATCGCTACACGCTCGAGGGCGGCGGCAGCGCGTTCCTTTTGCTCTTTGGGACGGATATTGGCATAAGCCATCGGCAACATCACATTCTCAAGGGCTGATAGCTGCGCTAGTAGATGATATTGCTGAAATACAAAACCAATTTTCAGATTGCGTACCCCTGCTAGATCACTTTCTTGCATATTAGAAACATCTTCTTCATCCAAAAAGTATTTGCCTGAAGTGGCGCTATCGAGGCATCCGATGATATTCATGCAAGTGGATTTGCCCGAACCAGATGCTCCCATAATCGCGCAATATTCACCTTCTTGAATCACAAAACTGACACCATCGAGCGCCTTGACTAAAGTTTCATTATCTTTTTCTCCATAAAATTTACTAACTTGCTGAAGTTCCACAATCTTGCGCTTAGATTTGCTTATTTCTGGTAAAGAGGCGATCGCATCAGATGTAATCATGATATTTTTTAACGAATTTTTATTAGCCAATCAGCAAGTAGCGGCGCAAAGCGCCGCTACTCAATCAAATACTTCGGAGTGCCACGATGGGATCTAGCTTGGAAGCTTGCTTGGCAGGGAAAATGCCAAAAAACAGTCCGATCCCCCCTGACACACCGACAGCTAAGCTGATCGCCCCAATTGACACTCCCGCTTGTAATGGCGTAGTGGCGGCAATTATTAAGATGCCGCCAATGCCGATGCCAGTGCCAATTGCGCCACCCAACAGCGATAAAATCACCGCCTCGATTGTAAATTGGGTGAGGATATCGCTGGGAGAAGCACCGATCGCTTTGCGAAGTCCGATTTCTTGAGTACGCTCTGTCACTGATACGAGCATGATATTCATAATACCGATGCCACCGACAAAAAGAGATATACCCGCGATCGCTGCTAGCAAAATCGTTAAGGCTCCCGTAATATTGCCGACTATTTCGAGGGCATCCTGTTGGGTGCGAATGGTAAATGTGTCTTCAGCATTGATATCTGAGGTGCGATGACGCAATCTTAATAGATTCGCGATTTGGAACTGGGCGGCTTCCACATTGTCGTTGCTGGTCGCCGATATGTTAATTACTTGAACCGCCACGCCGTAGGGTGAAGTTTTGCCCGTAATTTGATTAGACATCGTGGTAATTGGCAAAAATATGGTGTCATCTTGGTTAGTGCCAAGAAAAGCACCTTTTTCCGACATGAGACCGATTACTTCATAACTAGTGCCACGAATTCTGACCGATTGACCGATCGGCGTACTATCAGGAAATAGCTTTTTGGAAATCGCGGCTCCCATGGTCACGACTCGCGCATTGCGTTTGACATCATCTTCGCTCAAAAATCTCCCCGCGCTTACTTCAGCATTTCTAACCGTGGCATAGCCATCAGTAGTACCAATCAGGGTGGCGCGTTCGGTGTTATTGCCCGCGATCGCTAGTTCTGAGCCGTTAACTTGAGGGGCAACTCCGCGTACAGTCGGCACTTGGGTAGCGATCGCCTCAGCATCATCAATTACCAGACGATTGGGCGGCGCGATTACATTGCGTCTGGCGTTGTCCGTGCCTGTAATCACAAAAATCACATCGGTTCCCAGAGATTGAAACTGCTCTGAGGCATACTTTTGAGCACCTTGACCAATACCCACCATCAAGATCACTGAAGCATTGCCGATGATGATTCCCAACATGGTTAATGTGCTACGCATCCGATTAGCGGCAAGGGTTTTGCCCGCCATCCTAAAGCTTTCCCAAGTATCCATTCTCTAAATTCCTATTAATTTTTATAACCTCCAGAAGCTTATTGAAAGCGCGGCTTCGCCGCGCTTTCAATAAGCTTCTGGGTTTTAATTTCTGTCCCTTTTCTCCCACAAACTAACCCGCACACACGAGTTATCATCCATAGCGCAAGTTACTAGTGATCCCCCTCAATCCCCCTTAAAAAGGGGGAAGAAGAAAAATTCTCCCTTTTTAAGGGGGGCTGGGGGGGATCGAAACCTTGAAACTTAGAGTGTCTGGGGATAAGAGTTTTAAAAAATTTTGCCTAAGCCCTATCGTTTTAAAATATTTGACTCTTTTAGTCTAAGCGCTAAAGATTACTACTGGCTTCAACCATCGGGTCAAACAGAGAGCGGCGGCACTTCGTGCCGCCGCTCTCTGTCAATGGTTAAGTTGTGTACTCGGCGTTAATTTTTACATAGTCATAACTGAGATCGCAGCCCCATGCAGTGCCAGCCCCATCACCAGTACCGACCCCGACATTAATAATTACAGTGTCATTTTTGAGATAGTCACTCGCAGCTTGGCGATCGTATTCTTGCGGCGTACCATCCCGCATCATCACAAAATCACCCAGTTCAATATTTAATAGATCCTGATTAAAATCTACTCCCGATCGCCCTGCGGCGGCGGCGATCCTGCCCCAGTTGGGGTCATTACCAAATACAGCCGACTTGACAAGGGAGGAACCCACAATCGTTTTAGCGATTTGACGGGCGGCGATTGTGCTGGATGCTCCTGACACATTGACCTCGATCATGCAGGTTGCGCCCTCTCCGTCGCGGGCGATTGCCTTGGCAAGACTCATACAAACCTCTTGAAGCATGGTTTGCAATTGTTGAGCGGCTTCAGAATCTGGATTATCAATACTTACGCCAGACTGACCATTACAGAGAGCTAGCACCATATCGTTAGTGCTGGTATCGCCATCAACAGTAACTTGGTTAAAACTAGCATCAATGGAACTGGATAACATTTTTTGCCAGAGTTTTAGCTCCACCCCTGCATCACAGGTGACAAACCCTAGCATCGTTGCCATGTTGGGGTGAATCATGCCAGACCCTTTGCAAATCCCGCCAATGCGGACGGGCTTGCCATCAATAATTGTCTCTAGGGCAATACTTTTAGGTACAGTGTCGGTGGTCATGATTGAGCGTGAAGCAGCTTCGCCACCGTCGGCAGAAATTAAGGGGGCAATCTTAGTAATGCCCGATCGCATTTTGTCCATTAGCAATTGCTTACCGATCACACCCGTGGAGGCGACTAAAACGCCATCTTTAGTAGCGAGAGCCTGTTGCACCAGTGCGGCACATTCCACCGCATTTTGCCAACCTTCTGCGCCTGTGCTGGCATTGGCTTGTCCCGCATTACAGAGGATGGCGCTAACTTTGCCACCTTTTGCTAATACTTCGCGGTTAAAGTCCACACAGGCGGCGCGAACACAGGACTTGGTAAATACTCCTGCGGCGATCGCAGGGATATCCGATGCAATCAAAGTTAGGTCAGGTGCGCCCGATGGTTTTAGTCCTGCCGTAATTCCTGCGGCTTTGTAGCCCTTTGCGGCGGTCACGCCGCCTGCAATTACTTGCCAATTTGCCATGATTTGCTTGAGTTCCTCAATGAGTTGGCTATGGTGCGGCGCACCATAGCTAGATTTAAATTCCCGTTAACTTGGCGATCGCCCCTTCTAATGAACTTGGTAGCGATCGCAACAACTTACGTTTTTCAAAATCTACAGGCACAAGCGTCACCGTTGCTGTTACACATAGATCTGTTTCGGTACGAATTTGATATTCCCAGTTCAACCGAATTTTATCTGAGACGAGGCGAGTCATCACCAAAACTGTATCGCCCATCCGCGCCGACCGATGGTATCGCAGCGACATCTCCGCCACGGGCAGATCGACACCTGCGGAAATTAATTCTTCAAAGCTCATGCCCACTGTCCGTAAGCACTCTACTCGTGCCTCCTCCATCCAAGTGAGGTAGTTGCCATGCCAGACTACGCCTGAGTAGTCGGTATGGTGGGGATAAACAATTACGGGATAGTTAAACCAGCCGTCACTTTGATTGCTGGCGGTACTGGGTTCAAATTTGGTGATGACGTTAGTTAGGGGGTTAGAAGATAAATCTGACATAACGCTATTACCTTTAACGAACAGTATTTTGCAAGTAGCTGGGCTTAACTAAACCCAATGATTGTTCCGCCCGCGTAGCGGGCGGAACAATCATTGGGTTTGGGTAGCTAATCGGGGGCGAAGCCCCCGATTAGCTAAAGTAAATTTTCGAGGCGGCGGCGCATCATCGCAATTACGGGATCTTCTACCTCAATCTCATCCTCTGATTCAGGGCGATCAGAATATTCTTTATCGCCTTCGAGTGACCAGTCAGTTTTGTCCACATTTCTCTCAGGTGGAACCAATAAAGCATCGGTCGGTACAAGATTGAGGTCATAACCTGCGTCTTCACAAAATTCCTTCAAATCATCGCTGTCGATACTTTCTACTGTCGGTGACAAAAAGTCCTGCGCTTCCAGCAAACCTGCATAACGAATTGCGTCATCCTCTTGTTCAAAGGCGACAATGATATTCTTACCCTCAATCTCTAGAGTATAGATACCTTCGTTATCGGTGTTAGCGTTAAACAGCAATACCCAGACGCGCATATCAAAATCTCGACCATTAGAAAAGCTTTAATATTGTATAAGGGTTCCGCAATTTAATAAAGAACTAGATTTTTGGTAGCGCGGCTTTGCCGCGCTACCAAAAAAAGATAGTTGCGGCGAAGCCGCCACCATCTTCTGGGCTTTGATTAGAACGCATTCTACATTTAGGAGAGACATAGCTTTGCGACTTGATCGTTACACAACAGGCTCTTATACAGTCGGTGCAACCCTTTGGAAGCAATTACTCTGGTTTTTTATCGGTGCGCCCCTAGTTCGGAGCTATTTGATTCCATTTTCGGGACTAAAAGTTAATGTTTTGCGGTGGTTTGGCGCAGAAATTGGGCGCGGGGTCAGGATCAAGACAGGGGTGCGCGTCAAGTTTCCTTGGCGATTAATCATTAAAGATTTTGTGTGGATTGGTGAGGATGCTTGGCTGGACAGTCTGGACTTGATCACCATTGAAAGTCATTGCTGCATCTCTCAAGGGGTTTATCTCTGCACAGGCAATCACGACTGGCGCGATCGCGATTTTGCTTTAAAAACTGCGCCAATCTATATCGAATCAGGTAGCTGGATTGCGGCAAGGGCTACCGTAGCCGCAGGGGTGCGGGTGGGACAGGGGGCAGTATTAGGGTTAGGGAGTGTGGCAACGCGATCGCTAGAGCCAATGACGATTTATAGTGGCAATCCTGCAATCGCCATTAAAGTGCGGCAAATCAGAGATAGCTAGTTGCTTGGGTTTTATAATTCAAGATAATTAACCCCAATCTTTTTAAACTATGACTGTCAGCAATTCCGCGCCTAGCCCAAAAATGGGACTAGTCTCTCGATTAGTCAATGGCATTTTAGCGATCGCCCCCCTATTCAATATTGCCAAAAAACGGGCGCGAAATATGATGATCGAGCGAGCCGCTTCGATGGGAGTTGACTGGCTTAAAATTTCTGCGGACTTACAAAAGCAAGATCTTGATACAGAACTCGCTCAAGTTCAAAATCCTGATTTAAAATATCCCGAATATTATCTCAAACCATTCCATGCTTACGAAGAAGGGAACCTAGGCTGGTTGCCTGCCACAGAAGTAGAAGTTGCTGCTTATGCCGTGCATTCACGGATCTGGAAAGATGGAACTCCCCCAATCGAAGGTGATACTCGATTGCGCCAGAGCTATTTCGAGGTTCTCAAAGAGAAAATGTCAATGCAACCGCAAGATATTCTCGACATCGGTTGTAGTGTCGGTATGAGTACTTTTTCTCTCCATTCTGCCTATCCATCCGCCAAGATTACAGGATTGGATTTGTCACCGCATTTTTTAGCGATCGCCAACTACAACACCCGCATTAAACATTCTGAACTCCTTGAGCAAGTGCAATGGATGCACGCGGCGGCTGAAAATACGGGATTACCTGATCATTCCTTTGATTTTGTGTCTTGCTTCTTGATCTTTCATGAGTTGCCCCAAGATGCAGCGCGTCAGATTTTGCGAGAAATGCGCCGTATCCTCCGTCCCAACGGCTATTTTGCGCTCATGGATATGAATCCCCACTCTGATATCTATGCGAAGATGCCGCCTTATATTTTGACTTTATTGAAAAGTACGGAGCCTTATCTTGATCAATATTTTGGTTTAGATATTAGTGCCGAGCTAGTTGCCGCAGGATTTGAGACTCCCAGCATTACCGCGAATACGCCCCGCCATCGCACGGTCGTAGCCAGAGCTACGCCCTAATACCAAATCAAGAAGTGGCTACGCCACTTCTTGATTTAAAAAACCACACTGGGTTTGGTTTTCAATTCATAAAAGTGTAGTCACACTTTTATGAATTGGTATAGGAGCAATTTTTGGAGATCGCGGCGGAGCCGCGATCTCCAAAATTTTTGAAAACGTTTTTGAGCGCACAGCGCTTTAATCGCGATCTATCCAGACGATAGTTCTGGGTTCAACACCATTATTTTTAAAAACATTCGCGGTCGCCACGCTCACATCTCGATCTAAGCCAAGATTCCATCGTGCTTGAAAATCCTGATAGGACAAAGAATAACTTTGGCTGTTGGTGTCGGTGTAATAAATCTGCTGATGCTCAGCGTCAACGCCTGTGACCGCAATCCAATGTAAATAAGGAATCGAGCCAACATAGGGGATCGACAATCCCCCCACTCTTACAAGGGCGATCGCAGGTTTTCCCGACCGCACTAGGCTAATTAGTTTATTGAAGTTAGTTCTTGGTAATTGCTTAACGCGATCGCCTTCCCAGCGTTGCATCACCTGTTGCAGAGTCTTGGGCGGCGTACCTGTTCGCACTTCCATCCATTGATTGGTCAGAGGGTTACGCAGCTTTTGTGGCAAAAACAGCTTTTTATCTGTTACGGCTCTAACCATTGCATAATCGACTTTGTGACCATAATATTTCAGCAATCGCGCCGCCGAGTTGGGACCACAACTCCAGCCATCATCCTGCACCCCTGTATCTGGCAATTGCATGAATTTTGTTTGATCTGCTTTAGCAATTAGTGCTACATCGTCAACCTCTGGTGGTGCGGCTGCGTTGCTCAATAAAAAATTAGGTTTTTTATTGAGCAGATCAAGAGTGGCGATCGCGGTAGTAGCCGAAATTGGCAACTCGACTATTGACGCGATCGCCACTAGAGTGAGCATAAGCATCGAATTTTTAAAGAAAAACATTAAAGCCTCCATGGACTTTTCGGTAGTACTACAGCAATTTTTGAATGGCTTATCGATAGGCAGTGTTTACGCAATTTTTGCCCTCGGCTACACCCTAGTGTTCTCAATTTTGGGGATCATCAATTTTGCCCACGGCGCAGTATTTACTTTAGGTGCTTATTTTACCTATGCCCTCTGTGGCGGCGCGTTTGGATTTAATGGGCTGCTCGCCAATTTAGCCTTACCAAAAGCTCTGCATTTGCCATTTTTTATCGCTATTTTTGTCGGTAGTAGCCTCACAGGGCTGGTCAGTATTGTAATTGAACGGATTGCCTTCCGACCACTGCGCGATCGTTACTCTGACCCACTACTCACCTTAGTCTCTAGCCTTGGAGTTGCGGTCGTCATCGTCAATACAATCCAATATCTTGTCGGAGCGGAAAGCTATAGTTTTCCTAGCAATATTTATGGCAACTTACCCACCGCGATTAACTTTGGCTCCGTCGATAAACCGATCGCGATTCGGACTGTCCAGATTGTAATTTTTGCTGTGTCAATTCTCATTCTGTCGATTCTTACCTATGGGCTTAATTTCACCAAACTCGGTAAAGCGATGAAGGCAGTCGCCGAAGACAGGGTGACTTCTAGTCTTTTGGGTATCAATACGGACTCATTTATTTTACTGACCTTTTTTAGCTCAGGCTTTTTAGGCGGACTCGCAGGGACGCTGGTGGGTTCAAGCGTCAGCATCGCAGGTCCTTACTTTGGCATTGGATTTGGACTCAAGGGCTTGGCGGTAATCGTTTTAGGTGGGCTAGGCAATGTCCCTGGAGCGGTTGTGGGCGGCTTTGTATTAGGAATTGCCGAGTCCTTTGTCCCCGCCGATCAATCGGCTTACAAAGATGCGGTTGCCTTTGCCTTGTTATTTGCGGTTTTAATTTTTCGTCCCCAAGGGCTGCTCGGTAAGACTTTCGTACAGAAGGTTTAGGGATTCCGCAAAGGACCCATCCATGTAGGGGCAATTCATGAATTGCCCCTACATGGGTTTCGCAATTTGATAAAAACCCGATTTGTGAGGTCGCGACGAAGCCGCGACCTCACACCCTAAGTAAGCATCATTTTTCATCAAGGATATATCTGTGAATACTGTTGATTACCTTCGCATTAGCTTGATCGATCAATGCAATTTTCGATGTACTTACTGTATGCCTGAAGAATCGGAAATTGATTATATTCAGGCTCAACAAATCTTAACCAATGCCGAGCTAGTGGCTTTGCTCAAGGAAGTATTTATTCCCCTTGGCTTTAGCAAGTTTCGGCTAACGGGCGGTGAACCAATGCTGAGGCGCGATTTGGTGAGTTTGGTGGAGGCGATCGCTAATTTAGATGGTGTTACCGATCTATCCATGACCACCAATGGTTTTTTGCTGAGCAAATTAGCCAAACCCCTGTATGAAGCAGGATTGCGGCGCATCAATATTAGTTTGGATTCTTTGGATCGCGATGTATTTCGGCAGATCACAGGACGGGGCATCTGGGAAAAGGTATGGGCGGGGATTTTGGCAGCCCATGAGGTGGGATTTGATCCGCTGAAGTTAAATGTGGTGGTGGTTCCTGATGTGAATGATCGCGAAGTTTTGGACTTAGCGGCGCTGAGTATTGATCGGCGCTGGCATATTCGCTTCATTGAGTTCATGCCGATTGGCAATGACAGCTTGTTTGAGCATAAGGGGTGGGTTGATTCGGCAAGTTTGCGACAACAAATAGGCGATCGCTATGGCTTGGATGAAGGCAACTGCAAAGGCAATGGACCCGCCGATGTATTTCAGATCCCTAATGCTTTAGGAACAGTGGGTTTTATTAGTCAAATGTCGGAATGTTTTTGCGATCGCTGCAATCGGGTACGTTTGTCGGCGGATGGCTTACTGCGTCCCTGTTTGCTCAATGAGGCTGGACAGATTGATCTGAAAGCGCAAATGAGGCAGGGCAGAAGTTTTGCAGATTTACGATTAGCGGTGCAAGATTTGCTCAATCTCAAAACCGAAATTAATTTTAAAGAACGCGATCGCGGGACATCAGGACAAAAAAGTTATTTTCGCACCATGTCTCAAATTGGCGGCTAATTATCGCCATGGTTACCATTAAAAAAGGATTTGCCTTGGCAAATCCTAGTCGTTTATTTAATTGGGAAAATACAAAATATCCCTTCGGCATCAGTATCCACCATACCCTATGTGTAGCGGATAGCTTTAGGTCTACTGATTTGCGCTTACTCCTTTCGGAAGTAATTGCCCTTTCGGGGATACTAGACCCATACGGGGGGGAATAGGATGGGTCTTTATAAACATTAGCTCACTTCAACTATGTTGGCAATAGCTTTGGCAAAATTTTTAAGCGCAAAGCGCTGTAAACCCAATATTTAGAGGTGCGCCGCATCTCTAAATATTGGGTTTTGACAATAATTTTTCGCGGCGCTATATACTTTAATCTTTGCCCCTAACCGTATTTAACACTTTATGCTTTCGATTAAGCAGATTCGCCATACCCTCACCACTAAAGAACGCTCAGCAACAGAGATCGCTCAAGAATTTTTGGAGCGTATTGATCGACTGGAACCTCAATTACATAGCTTTGTGACTGTCACGCCTGAAGTGGCGATCGCCCAAGCTCAAGCCATTGATCAGGCGATCGCCACAGGCGAAGAATTACCCGTCCTTGCAGGCATACCAATGGGCATGAAAGATAATATGTGCGTTAAGGGAACGCCCACCACTTGCGGCTCCAAGATGCTACAAAATTTTGTCCCTCCCTACGAAGCCACGATTACTGCCAAATTGCGAGCGGCAGGAGCCGTCATGGTTGGCAAAACCAACCTTGATGAATTTGCGATGGGTAGCTCCACCGAAAACTCCGCGATCGCCCTCACCGCGAACCCTTGGAATACTGAGTATGTCCCTGGGGGATCATCAGGTGGCTCGGCAGCAGCCGTCGCTGGCGGCGAATGTGTGATCGCCACTGGTTCAGATACAGGCGGATCAATTCGCCAGCCCGCTTCATTTTGTGGCGTAGTCGGACTAAAGCCAACCTATGGGCTAGTTTCGCGCTTTGGATTGGTCGCTTTTGCCTCATCCCTCGATCAGATTGGTCCTTTTGCGCGTACTGTCGAGGACGCTGCCATATTTTTAGGAGCGATCGCAGGTTATGACCCCAGAGATTCTACTAGCATCAAAGCTGATGTTCCTGACTATGCGGCGCTACTCACCCCAGATTTAACCCAATCTCTCAAAGGCAAAAAAGTTGGCGTAATTACAGAAACCTTTGGCGAAGGTCTGGATAGTGAAGTTGAAGCTGCCGTCAGAAAGGCGGTCGCCCACATGGAAGGCATGGGTGCGGAAGTATATGAGATTAGCTGTCCACGCTTTCGTTATGGCTTGCCCACCTATTACATCATTGCCCCATCAGAAGCATCGGCAAACCTAGCGCGATACGATGGCGTGAAATATGGATTCCGTGATAAAAATTCTACAACTCTCTTGAGTATGTACGAGAATACTCGCGAACAAGGGTTTGGCGCGGAAGTAAAGCGGCGGATTATGATTGGAACCTATGTACTGTCTGCGGGTTACTATGATGCTTACTACATCAAAGCCCAAAAAGTAAGAACTTTGATTGTTCAGGATTTTCAAAAAGCATTTGAGCAAGTCGATGTGTTGGTATGTCCAACTGCGCCGACCACCGCTTTTAAGGCTGGTAGTAAGACCGAAGACCCGCTGGGAATGTACTTATCGGATTTGATGACAATTCCTGTAAATCTGGCAGGCTTACCAGGGGTTAGTATTCCCTGTGGTTTTGACTCGAAGGGAATGCCGATTGGGTTGCAGATGATTTCTAATGTGTTGAGGGAAGATGTGTTGCTGCAAGTTGCCTATGGCTATGAGCAATCAACTCAATGGCACAAACAAAGCCCAAATATTTAAGAAGAGCGGCGCGATGCCCTGCTCTTCTTAAATTTAGTTAACTGTCTGTCATAAAAGTGTAGTCACACTTTTATGAATTAAAAATTAAACCCAGTACAGTGCTTTGGGCTAACTTAAAACCCAGAGAAAATTTTGAAAGCGGCGCGAAGCGCCGCTTTCAAAATTTTCTCTGTACCCATCAAAGCCTCAACAAGCTGTATGGCTAATACAAAAGTTTTTTTTACTATAGTTCACATGACACACTCTAAAAATCAGGAAGCCGCTACAATCTACCCAGTAAACTGATATGTATTTTCAAAAAAGTAAGGTCTAAATGGCCAAAGCTAATCCCAAAGCCCCTTGGGGCGCTGTTGCCAATCGTGCCAACCATGCAGAAAGATATCTGCGGTGGTTCGTTGAGTTTTGTCCAGTGCCGATCGCCATGTTTGACGAAAACTTGCATTACGTGCTGGTTAGTCAACCTTGGGTAAAAATGTTGGGGATTCCTCGACTCAAGTTGATTGGTACAAGTATATTTGACTCAATTCCTGATGCAGTCAAGCACCGCCAAGGATTAGAGAAATGTTTGGCGGGGGGGCAGGTAGATTTTGAGACGGATGTATCGATTTTAAATCGGGGGGGGGCAAGTGCTACTTTTCAATGGCAAGTGCAGCCTTGGTATACTGATGATGGCTCGACTGGCGGACTGATTATTGCCAGTAACCCAGTCAATACAGACAGCACGATCCTTTTGTCGGAGCAGCTTCAGCGTCGGTTAGCTGACGAGATGGCGGAGAAACATTATATTGAGGATGCCTTTACCAAAATTGGCACAGCTTTAGAAAGCGCTAATGATGGCGTTTGTATTGCCGATTCCCAAGGCATCCCTATTTATGTAAATTTAGCTTTTGTTGATCTACTTATCTACAATTTGTCCGATCTGCAAAAGATGTCCAGCTTATCGAGTCTTTTTGCCAGTTCCTCAGTTGCCGAAACTATTCACAGAGCCGTCATGCAGGGGGGAACATGGTCGGGTGAGCTAGAAATGTGCAATCGCGATCGCCAAAAAGTACCAGTATCCTTGAAGGTAAATCCTGTCAAGAGTGCTGTGGGCGAGGTGATTGGGACAACTTATATCTGCACAAACATACGCGATCGCAAAGCTGCTGAAGCTGAAATCAATAAGAGTTTTGCGGCGCTGGGAGCCACCCTTGAGGCAACCGCTGATGGCATTTTGGTACTAGATGCGATCGGTAAAATCACGATTTGCAATCAAAAATTTGTGGATTTATGGCGAATCCCTGATCTGATTGTCAGATCCCACGATGACTCCGACATTATTCAATATGTAATCGGAAAGATCAAAGCTTCTGAACATTTGCATAATTTTGGCAAAGATTTGAGCGACTCTCAAAATAGCTTTGAGATCGTGGAGTTAGATGATGGGCGGACGCTGGAATGTTATTCGCAGCCTCAGAATGGCGTGGATGCCCTTGCGGGCCGAGTGTGGAGTCTCCGCGATATTACCGAAAGGCTAGCGGCGGAGGCTCTGGTTCGGGCTTCCGAAGAAAAATATCGCTTACAGGCGGAAAAGTTGGAACGAGCCTTGCAAGACTTGAAAAGCACTCAGTCGCAATTAATTCAAGCAGAAAAAATGTCGGGCTTAGGGCAGTTAGTGGCGGGCATCGCCCATGAAATTAACAACCCTGTCAATTTTATTTATGGCAATCTTGCCTATGCCGATACCTATACCAAAGAGTTGCTCAGCCTTGTCGAGACTTATCGCACCCATTACCCCAATCCTGTGGAGTCGGTGCAGGAAAAGCTCGAAGAAATTGATATAGATTTTCTCTCTAGCGATTTTGTGAAGCTAGTTGGCTCCATTCGGATTGGTGCAGAACGGATTCAAAAGATTGTGCAATCTTTAAATAAGTTTTCACGCAGTGATGAAGAGGGCTGTAAATCAGTTGATATTCATGAAGGCATTGATAGTACTCTGCTGATTTTGCAGAGTCGCTTGAAGTCTACGGCAAGTCGCCCTGAAATTTTGGTTGAGAAAATTTTTGGTGATGTTCCCCTTGTGGAGTGCTATGCAGGACAGTTAAATCAAGTATTTATGAATCTACTGACTAATGCGATCGATGCCTTAGAAGAAGATGCCCAAGCCAAGGGAAGTTGGCAAATGGCGGCAGATATTCCCCATTGGGTGCGCGAAGATGGAAAGGTGTCTAAAATCGTAATTCAGACCAGAGTTAGCGGTGAACCTAGCGGCGAGGACGGTATTCTTGGCGATCGCCTATTGATTACGATTTCGGATAGTGGCAATGGTATACCTGACTCCCTTCGCAATCGTCTATTTGACCTGTTTTTTACAACCAAGCCAGTTGGCAAGGGAACAGGCTTGGGACTGTCAATCGCCTATCAAATCATTACGGAAAATCATGGCGGCAAGTTGTCTTTTAGTTCAGAATTGGGAAGTGGAACTGAGTTTACGATTGACATTCCCCTAAAGCAGCCATCTAGTGTCACTTCGTAAAATGGCATTGCCATTTCACAGCGCTTTGCGCTCAAACCAATAAAAAACTTAAAAGCGTGGCATAGCCACGCTTTTAAGTTTTTTATTGGTTTGAATTAAAGACTTTCGGCAAACTTGCGAATGCGATCGCAGCCTCGGCGAATAGTCTCTAAATCAGTCGCATAGGACAAGCGAATGCAGTTGTCTAAACCAAAGGCAATCCCAGGAATCACCGCAACTTGAAACTGTTCTAAAAGCTTTTCGCAAAACTCTAAGGAAGGGATATCAAATGATTTGATATTGGGAAATAGATAGAAAGCGCCGTCAGGTTTAGGGCAAGTAAACCCTGAGATGGAAGTTAGCAATTCGTACATCACATCTCGGCGTTCTGCAAAAGCTTGGCGCATCGTTTCCACACAGTCTTGCGAATCATTCAGCGCTGTTACTGCGCCATACTGAGCAAAAGTACAAATATTAGAAGTGCTATGCCCCTGAATCATCGTTGTCGCTTTAATAATTTCGGGCGATCCTGCTAAATAGCCAACCCGCCAGCCTGTCATCGAGTATGCCTTAGCAAAACCACTACTAATCAATGTGCGCGCATACATGGACTGACTGACCGCCGCAATACTCAAGTGAGTTGCGCCATCGTAGAGAATCTTTTCGTAAATCTCATCGGACACAATCAGCACATGGGGATGTCGGTCTAAAACTTCCGCCAAAGCTTTGATTTCCGCAGGTGAGTAGACCATGCCTGTGGGATTGGATGGTGAGTTTAAAACAAATAGTTTGGTTTTGGACGTAATGGCAGCATCTAATTGTTCAGGAGTGATTTTATAACCGCTTGCTTCGGTGGTGATCACAAATACGGGCGTAGCATCGGCAAGCTTAGCCATTTCAGGATAGCTGACCCAAAAGGGTACAGGAATGATGACCTCATCTCCCGCGTCAAGGATTGCCATCATCAGGTTATAGAGCGAATGCTTACCGCCATTGGTGACGATGATCTGCTCAGGTCTGTAAGTTACTTGATTATCGCGGAGAAGTTTTGCGGCGATCGCCTGTTTGAGTTCGGGGATACCCGCCGCCGCAGTGTAGCGAGTTTTACCTTGATCGAGGGCGAGTTTTGCGGCAGCTTTAATGTGATCGGGCGTATCAAAGTCTGGTTCGCCAGCACTAAAGCTACAGATATCAATTCCACTTGCCTTCATTGCCTTAGCCTTTGCGTCGATCGCTAGAGTTAAGGAGGGCTGAATATGAGAAAGTCGGTTTGCCAGTTGCATTTTTTCTGGTTGGGGCGGAGGCTGCATTACGAGGTTAATTGTGCATTGTATCAAAGCATACTTGTTTGAGTTTGCAAGATTTTTAACAATTTATGAATTAAAACTTTTTCCGATTAATGGCGCGGCTTTGCCGCGCCATTAATCGGAAAAAGAGGCGGCGCT
>MNZA01000122.1 GCA_001873375.1 Oscillatoriales cyanobacterium CG2_30_44_21 | reverse complement strand
CCCTTTTGCTTGCAAAGCCCGAGAAGCAAGTGGCGGGGCTACGCGCCGCCACTTGCTTCTTGGTATATTATGATTGACCATGTTAGCAATCTAGAAAATCTAAATTTGAATTGGCAACCATGCAAGTATTAGAAATTAATGGTGGCAAATTTCAATCGGAGACTTTGGTTGAAAAGATCTTTGCCTATGGCATGATGCCCCAGTTGATCAAAGAAATGACCCTCGATCGCTGCACCGCCGATATTGTGCTAAGTGCTGATGAACAAAAAGCCGCCGCCCAACAGATTTTTCAGCAGTTGGGGATTGACTCTGACGAAAAGTTGGCGGCTTGGCTCAAGCAGCAGCACATGACCGCATCTCAATTAGTCGCTAGGGCTGAGCGATCGCTAAAGTTAGCTAAGTTTAAACAGGAGACTTGGGGAAGTCGGGTTAATGCTTCTTTCTTAGAGAGAAAGCAAAGGTTGGATCGCGTAATTTACTCTCTAATATGCACTAAAGACTTTTGCGTAGCTCAAGAACTATATTTTCGAGTCAAAGGTGGCGAACAGTCCTTTGATGAACTGGCACGGGAGTTTTCGCAAGGTCCTGAAGCGCAAACGGGCGGGTTAATTGGTCCTGTGGAAATCGGATCAATTCATCCTAACTTGGCAAAAATTTTGCTTGCCAGTGATGCGGGGCAGTTGCATACGCCGACAGTGATTGGCGATTGGATTGTCTTGGTGAGACTAGAGAAATTGTTGCCTGCGACCCTTGACGAGGCAATGCAGCAACGATTGATGGATGAAAACTTTAGCAAGTGGCTTGAGGAGAATGTGGCTCAGCAAATGAGTACTTTGATTGTTCATAACTAAAGTACATAACGGTCTAGTTGAGCGGCAGCAGTCAAACTTTGGCTTTTAGAAGTAACCTTGATGGGGTCGGCTCCAACGCAGTGTTAGACGGTCGGTATCCTGTCATACGGTTCTGGCTCCACATCGGGAACTTTTGCTAAAATTGCTTCATATTTTAGCCGACTACCTCTTTTAGCTCTTTCCTTGAGGTAATCCTCGGTCATTAAAGAAGAGAGCTTTTCTGCTATTGCAGTAGATATGAATTGATCGATAGAAATTCCATCACGACCTGCGAGGTCATATAAACTTTTCTGTAATGAGTCAGGAATTTGAATTTGAACGATACTCATGGCAACTTTCCTATCAAGCGTAAAAACTCTGAAGGCTCCAGCAAATTTAACCCAAACTGCTCTACACCCGCAAAGTCACGAGTGTTATATGTGATTATACTCTGACATCCTGCTTTGACTGCAAGCTCTAACACCATTTCATCTTTGGGATCGCGTAGGAATGGTCGCCACAGGAAGAAAATCT
This sequence comes from Oscillatoriales cyanobacterium CG2_30_44_21, assembly GCA_001873375.1. Classification (GTDB taxonomy): domain Bacteria; phylum Cyanobacteriota; class Cyanobacteriia; order Pseudanabaenales; family Pseudanabaenaceae; genus Pseudanabaena. The sequence goes on along the minus strand of MNZA01000122.1, from coordinate 6,543 downwards.
CGTGTTGCGCTCCCACTGCACAATAGAAATCAATTAGGTCATCAACCTCTTCCCGACTCAAGTAAAGGTTTGGCAACTCTCGTAGTAAAACTTCTGTATATTCGAGTACCAGAGGCACTGATAAATGTATATCAAATTGCCCAGTATCAATCAGCGTCAGCAGTTGAAAAGCGCTACCACGCCTAGACCTTAATCCAGCAACAATGACATTGGTATCAATAACAATTTGAGGTAATGGCATTTGGAACTAGACAAACATGAATATCGGTATGCCTCAACTCTATCATCAGATAATTAAAATAAGGCACGTTACATTACGTTAACGCACCCTACAATATCGGCGATCGCACTGACCAGAAGCTACTCTGAAACTGCGTTCATTCAAGTAGAAAGAACGGACGTTAAATTTTGTGAACGCAACCTACGTAATCGAGGATCGCTAAAATATCAAGGCTGGCAACTTGAGGGAGGCGTATATCTAGGCTGAGGGTAACGATAGAAGTTTCCCAATTTCAAAGTAGCACTGGGATAGCGATAACCTGTTAAATAACCACCGCTCCGTTTAATATTAATTGCTTGCTGTTGCCGAACACTCAAAAAGCCGAATTCATCCCAATTAACAAATTTATCCCCAGAATAGGGTGATTTTATACGAATCGGTCTTGGAACTAACCCAGATTCATACATTTCTAAAGCTTGACCTATTATCGTATTTCCAGACACCTGACCACTGACGCAAATCCCACGATCTCCTTGAGCAGGATTACTATATCCTCCAACAATTTTATTTCCAGTTTTACGAAAGCTTAAACAATATCCTGCTTTCTCTGTTCCATTTGGCGAGTTGCTACATAACCTATAAATGCCATTGGGCAGGTCTTGAACTGTAGATTGAGCAAGACTAGGCTGACTCTTGAAAAGAAAAAAACCTGCGAATATTAATATCCAATAAATCTTCATTTTTCACGCTTTACTTGTCAGTCTAACGGTCTAGTTGAGCCGCCAAAGTCGAGCTTTGTCCTTTAAAGATCGCTTTTGATAAAGTCGGCTCCAACGCAGTGTTAGACGATCTTCACCGATAACTTTCAACTGCGTCATAGCGCTTCGACTCTCACTATACCTCCTTCAACCGCATCTATCCGCAACCCATATTTGTAGAGTAGTGACATTCCAATCAAAGGGTCAGTCTCTGATTCAGCAACATCAATTTCACGATACTGCCCATCCCAAAGAACAGTTACAGAATACAAATCAAAAAAAGTTTCGCTGCCGTCACCCAAGGTCACAATGTCGGAAGCGTTCCACGACAAGTCAAGAGCGGTAATAATTGAGGGTGGCAAAGTGAGGAAACCGTTGAACCCTGTATCAATGACAGCATCGATAACTTGCCTTTGCCCATTTGCGTTACCCACAACTAATGGAAGTGTTGCTTCACATCGCTGGTTCACAACTCCCTGCATCATTTGGGTTTCACCAAACTCCGTGAGCCAAAGTGATAAACAGCACGATGTCCAATTCGGATAACCCAAGGTTGTGCATCAGGATATCGTTTGAACAATTGGTTGGTTGCTGGCAAAACATGATCGGCAACTTCAAAGGCTCCTGTTTCAATATCGATCGCTACGATTTGGCCTGTATTATCAGATTCTACTTGCTGACGAATGCTGGATTCGTAGAGTTCTTGCCCACGCCGAGCTAATTCTTCTTTGCTGTAACGCCTTTGACGAACTGCCATAGCTTTTGTGTTGTTGGTTTATAATGTCATTATAGCTTTGGGGAGCAATGAAACTCTACATTCGGCACTAGAGAAGGTGCTTTATATTTCATTAAAGCACCCTACAAGATTGGAGATCGCACTACTATCGAGGTAAGGGACCAGTTGGCACAAAACATCCCCAAGAGTAAGGGTCACGAGAATTTGTTGCATAAGCAAAAACAACTGGATAGCTGCGATATTGTTCAGTACAAGCATTCTGGACAGAAATTGAATATCGATTAGTACCTACAAAGCAACGCCATCCCGAAGCAGTTCTTTCCACCAAATCAGCATACGATGATTTGCCCCGATGCTTCTGACAATGGCTATTTAGATTAAGACCTCCAATACGCATATAGTTAGCAGGCTGAGCATGGGTTTCTTGGCTAATGAAAAAGATCGGCAAACCAACTACCACACACGAAAATCCTAGTGATGCAAGAAATTTACGCATAAACAACCCTCTGTACTGTTACAAAAACTTCAAAATGACCTGTTGAGTAATAATCTCAAGAATTCTTGAAATCCCTTTCAAGTAGGTGCTTGAGTTGTTTTTCTTGGGATCTCTGCAACTAGATCTGTACAGGTATTCCAGCAATCTTTTATTGTTTCCCAACAGGTCTAACTATGTATTAGAGAGAAAATTTCTGACTAATCTGACTATAAGCGATATAGCCCGAAAGTCAAATTTCTGCCTAATCACCCTATACGTCACGTTATACAGAAACTTTCTGCCTAACTACCCTATACGTCGTGTTATGAAGAAAGTTTCTACCTGATTACCCAAATAGTGTATCAGCCCGACTAGAGCAGGTATTATTTATGTTAGTCACACTATTTATTTAGTTATGCAGTCTGAGCCACCGCCTCGAAAGCTATTAGACAGGGTAAGGGATCAAGTACGGGTTAAGCATTACTCCTATCGCACCGAAGAGACTTATGTACAGTGGATTCGGCGCTTTATCTTGTTTCACAACAAGCGACATCCTAACGAGATGGATGGCGATGAAGTCAATGCCTTTTTGACACACTCGGCGGTGCATGAAAATGTAGCAGCATCAACCCAAAATCAAGCTCTGAGCGCCATCTTATTTTTATATCGTGAGGTATTGCAACAAGAGCTAAACCTTAACTTGGATGCAGTGAGGGCAAAGCGTCCCCATTATTTGCCAACAGTTTTAACCGTTGAGGAAACTTTAGAAATCTTAAAAAATCTTACGGGTGTTTATCAGATTGTTGCCAAGCTCCTTTACGGTTCAGGATTACGGCTAAATGAAGCATTGCAGTTGCGAGTCAAAGACCTTGATTTTGCCCAGCAACAAATTATTGTCAGAGATGCTAAGGGGATGGAAAGTCGCATAACCATGCTGCCCCAAAATGTAGTCGAGCAACTCAAAGAACATTTACAACAAGTCAAACGTACTCATCAACAAGATCTAGATAGGGGTTATGGCGAGACGCTTTTACCCTTTGCTTTACAAAAAAAATATCCCAATGCCGCCAAGGATTGGATTTGGCAATATGTATTCCCTTCAGGTCGCTGAAAGAAGCTGTGGGATCGCCAAGATCGAAAAACGAGTGGGATGTCATACCTTTCGTCATAGCTTTGCCACGCACTTATTACAAAATGGCTACGATATTCGCACAGTCCAAGAGTTATTGGGGCATAAGGATGTGAAAACAACCATGATTTATACCCATGTTCTCAATCGCGGCGGTAAAGGCGTAATTAGTCCGCTCGATCGCTAATCGCATTACTGGATCTCGGTAAAGCGCTTTACAATTCCTTGAAACCAAAAGATTATGCCAAGGGGTAAACTGTCTACACCTTGGCATTACCGCAAGTCTTACCGCACAAACTTGAGGCTTTCGGTATTTTTGACAAAGATATCGGTGAAGAGGCTGATCACGGTGCGATCGCGGATTTTGATATTTGCGGTTAGCGACATTCCCGACTGCAAGCGAATGTCTCGCCCATTGATATTCAAAGACTGGCGATCGAGCTGCACTTTGGCGGGGAATCGATAGTTAGGATTAGCTTGGTCAGGTGGTAACGCATCAGAACCAATCCAGATCAGCTTGCCCTTAACATCACCAAACTCACTGAAGGGGAAAGAATCAACACGCACATCGACGGTCATATTTTCTCTAACAAAGCCAATATCTTGGTTGGTAATGAAAACCTTGGCGACTAGCTGATCGTCAGGCACGATTTTGAGAACACTTTCCGAAGTGTTGGTGTTGGCGACATAGCCCAAACCTGCCTTGAGATCGAACACCGTACCAGCAACAGGAGCGCGTAACTCTTGATATTGCAGAGCCACTTCGGCTTGCCTGATTTGCCCTTCAATTTCGGTAAGTCGCTTGCCGTTATCCACTAAGGCTCTGGTAAATTGACTATCAATTTCGGCGATGCGCTTAGCATTGTCGCCAATCTGAGTGGTCAGTTCTTTACGACTGGTGTCAAAGGTATTAGTCAAGCGCGATCGCTTTTCCGAAATCTCCGCTTGCAGACGCATTTCTTCTTGATCGAGCTGCCGAATTTCGGACTCTGTATTTTGGACATCTTCCTGCTGCTTGAGATATTGAATTTTAGAAATTCCACCTTCGTCGGCAACAGCCTTAATGTCACTGGTTAATCGCCAGTGCGTCTTGGCGACCCGCTTTTCTAGTTCTAACTTGATTTAGTTGTTCAACAGATTGCGTAATGCTAGATTCAGCAGCTTGCGATCGCGAGCTTAGTTCGGCTTGATTAGCCACTAACCGATCTTGCTGATCGCCTGAGAGGTCAGCGCCGCCGCCATTGACTTGGATTCGATAGAGTTGGCTTTCTGAGGCAAGGGCTTCACGGCTACGGGCTAAGGCGATTACTTCCGCAGGAATTGCGGCAACAGTTGCTGAGGCTATCGGTGGGCGATCGCCATTTAAGATCGACAGATAGAATTGATTTTCGGCTTGCAGATTTTGGCGTAGTTTTTGCAGTGATTCTAGTTGTGCCTTGGCAGCAGTTGAGTCAATTCTTAAAAGCACTTGTCCTGCCTCTACACGCTCACCATCCTTAACCAAAATCTCTTTTAACACGCCATTAGCAGGGGCTTTGATTTCTTTCACTGATCCCGTTGGTTCCAGTTTTCCCAACGCAGGGATAGCCTCTTCGATTTTGGCAACTGAAGCCCAAATTAAGCCAAAGCTGACTGAACCAATCAATGTCCAGAGAATTGCCTGTGTCCATTTTGGTGATTGCCTCAGTACAAGGGGCTGATCAAAGGTCTGCACAGCGATCGCTCTGCTTTCATTGGCAACTAAGGTGCTGCTGTCCTCGGGATTTTGAGCAACTAGGGCATCGGTTTTAATTTTGATGCCTTGATTATTAGAATTGCGATCGCTAGATTGATTACTGCCATTCAACATATTGATTTGCCTTGTTTCAGTTTGTTTTAAGTACCGTGAATGCTTTGCCCTTATGACTCTCCCGCCGCTTCCTGCTGGCGGTAAAGAGTGTAGTAACGCTCCCGCATTGCCATTAACTCCGTATGCGAACCCTGCTCTGCGACTCGACCGCTATCCATAACCAAGATCAAGTCAGCGCTGTGAATGGTGGCAAGACGGTGGGTAATAAAAAATACAGTGCGTCCCCGAAATTCTTCGGCTAGATTGAGGCACACTTGGCGCTCGGTGTTGTAGTCAAGGGCGCTAGTTGCCTCGTCCAGAATTAATAATTGGGGCTTTTGCAAAACTGTACGGGCGATCGCAATGCGTTGTCTTTGCCCACCAGAAAGGGACGCGCCGCGTTCGCCTACTCTTGTTTCATAGCCCTGCGGCAAGCCCATAATGAAGTCATGGGCGCAAGCAATTCGCGCCGCATCAATAATTTCTTCAGGCGTAGCATCAGGGTTAGTCAGGGCAATATTTTCTTGAACCGTGCCGTCAAACAGCAAAGTATCTTGCAGAACCACCCCAATCTGACGGCGCAATGAGTAAAGCTCAACCTTACTCACATCATAGTCATCAACTAAAATTCTGCCTGATTCTGGCTCATAGAGGCGGGATAGCAGCTTTGTCAGCGTACTTTTACCAGCACCACTGGCTCCGACCACACCCACAAATTTTCCCGCAGGGACTTCCAGACTGACATTATTTAACTGCAAACTACCATTCGCCACAAAACGAAAATTCACGTTTTCATACCGTACATGACCAGTAATCGCTGGCATGGGAATATTGCGGCGACCCGCTTCCTCTTGCTCTTGCGGGAAATTGATAATATCGCTGAGTCGCTCAAGGGACAGGGCGGTCTCTTGGAAGTTTTGCCAAAGCTGGATCAAGCGCAATAAAGGCGTGGTGGTATAGCCTGCGATGATCCTAAAAGCGATTAGTTGTCCGAGCGAAAGCTGATTGGCAAGTACCAGATATGCGCCGACCCAGAGTAATAGCAAGTTGGAAAATTGATTTAAAAACTGGCTAGTGGAACCTGCGGTGGTAGAAGTTACGACGGTTTTAAAACCATCGGATCTAAGTACAGGACAAAAATTTAATGGAGTTAAAGAATGCTTCAGAATTAGCGTGAAGATCGAAGATGATATGCCGAAGGAAATCAAAACCAAGGCGAAAAATACTTTTAGGTAGCCGACCATGCTTTTTGGGCTTGAGGGGATTAAGTTGAGCAAGCCAAAGCCCAGAAGAAAAAGCCCAACATAAAGCGAGAGTAAGCAACGCAATGAGCTTAGAGAGGCGCTCGGAGTCTTGAAGATGAGTAGACTCCAAACAAAAGCCACGGGTTTTAAAAC
>MNZA01000181.1 GCA_001873375.1 Oscillatoriales cyanobacterium CG2_30_44_21 | reverse complement strand
GGCACAACCTTCTGGGTTTTTAGTTTACTTATGCCGAGCTACTCATATAAATTGCGAAACCTTCAACTACTAATACATGAAATTAGCAAATCAAGTCTACTTGAGCGAAATTGATCACAAATTTTTAGCCCAATTAAAAGCAATTGATCACGCCTGTCTGGGCGATTTTTGGAGCTTAGAGGCTTACCAAAAGGAGATCGATAGTCCCAATAGTTGTGTCCTAGGCTTAATCAATAAAAAACAGCAGCTATTAGGGTTTGGCTGTCTCTGGGCAATTTTGGAAGAGGCACACATCACGATCTTGGCGGTGCGTCCCGAATATCAAGGGCAAGGATTTGGCAAAATCATCGTCTGGGGCTTGCTCCAAAAAGCCCGCGATCGCCAATTAGAATGGGCGACCCTCGAAGTCAGGGAGTCAAACCACATCGCGATCGCCCTATACAAAAACTTTGGCTTTGAGGAAATTGGCAGAAGAGCCAAATATTATGAAATCACAAGAGAAGATGCCTTGATCCTATGGCGTAAGGGTTTACACACCAAAGAATTTGGCACAGCCCTCACAAGTTGGCAGCAGCCCATCGCCGATGGGCTGCTAGCCAAAGGATGGAGTTTAGATTTTTCTGGCTTCGCGTCTAGCCAAACAAAGGATTAGTGGCGCAAAACGCCACTAATCCTTTGCGTAATGTTCCAGCTTCTTGATAAAAATTGCTGGCTGCGAAGATTGCGGTAAAATTTCTTTAAGACATATTAAAAATTAGGGTTTGCAGTCCAATCAAGAAGCAAATTTTTAAAATGCGGCTCTGTCGCACCCTCAAAAATTGGTTCTTTAAGCGATCGCCAAGCCCTAATACCAATTCACAAAGGTGTAGTCACACTTTTGTGAATTGCAACCCAAACCCCTTAAAGTCTATTAAAGGGTACGGAGATATTTTTGATCATCGGCGCGAAGCGCCGATGATCAAAAATATGTCTGGGTTTTAGGTCAGCGCAAAGCGCTGTATGGGTTTTCCAACAAAAAAATGGCGCAGCTATTTCTTTATTGGGCGTAAGTTCGTTTTACTGGCAAAAGGTTGAAAAAGATGAGATTACTTAGCTGGACAACGAAATTTGTCATTTTAGCGATCGCTGGTTTAAGTATTGGCAATATCGCGGAGGCACAGGCACAGAGCGGTAATGTGGTGGTTTACATCGCAGGGAAGAACCCTGTAACCCTAAGTATTGCCAGACAAGTTGTGACTAATCCTATCATCGCCCTCGTCAATGGCAGGACATCAATTGTCACAGGCTCCTTCGATCCGCCAACCGCCAACTATGTAACCCGTGAGTTGCAGCGCCGAGGTGTCGCCGCTCAGCAAGCCTATCAATCTTTCGGCTCAGGAACGCAGACATTTCAGCCATCAACTTATTCCCCTACAGTCACGCTGCCCAATTATTTACCCAACACCGCCTCAAGCATTAATAACCAAACTCAATACCGTTACGTCACCGCCATCCCTGTAAGGGCTGGGGTAACTGCGACTTTAAATCAAGTCAGGCGCTCAGTCCCCAATGCCTTTGTCGCCAAGTCAGCGCGAGGTGACTATATCTATGTCGGTGGATATACCAATCGTGAGTCAGCCGAGTCTTTAAGGTATTACCTGCGATCGCAGGGACTAGAAGCGCGTGTCCTGTACTTTTAGTACCACAAAAATAAATGGCGTAGCCATTTATTTTTGTGGTACTAAAAGTGGTGAAAAATCAACACTGCCTTGTCGGTGGATCACCCAGCCTTGAGGCTGCCACTGCACCACTGTTGACGGACTACCACTGCCCAATAGAGCTAACGGATCTAAGCCATCTCCCAAAGTAAGCACATCAGGAAACTCATTAGCAATATCGATCATTCGGCGTAATGGTGGCTGATTGCTCTTGTTGGCACTGGTGGTGAGCAGAACTCCCGTTTGCTGCAAAATGGCGATCGCCAATGGCTCGGCAGGAATACGAATACCCAATGAACTGAAACCCCTATTTAACTCACGACCAAGACTGCTAGCTGGCAGTACGAGCGTAATCGCGCCCGCAAAGTATTGTTGAGCTGTTCTTTCCCAGTTCAAGATTTCAGGGTGATCGGTATCTAAAAACGGTAAAAAGCCCTGCCAAGTCGCTGCCATCAATACCAAGGGCTTATCAGGGGATCTTTGCTTGACGGTAAAAATATCAGCGCCGCGATCGGGGCGCACCGCCAGAGCAGGCACAGTATCCGTAGGAAAGCTAACCAACCTTCGCGATCGCGCCCCTGCGACTAAAGCTCCAAAATTAACTAACGGCACAACCTATAAGTTTCCTAATTTGCTAAATTACAGCGCTTTGCTGCGCCTTAAAAAATTATCTGTATCCGTAGAATATAAAAAACGCTGCGAAGCAGCGTTTTTTATATTCTACGGATACCAAAACATTCCTTTAATGCCTTCAGGATCAACATTAAAGCCCAACATCGAATAAAAATTGACCACATGGGCATCAGCAAACAAACTGATGTTACTAATATCGTGCTTTCTTAATTCCCGAATCATCTCCTCCATCATCGCCTTACCCAAGCCCCGACCTTGAAAATCAGGATGAATTACCACATCCCAGAGGGTCGCGTTAAAAGCATGATCGGAAGTAGCGCGGGCAAACCCAACTAAGCGCCTATAGGAACCGCGATGTTCCCACATTGATAGAACCACAAAGCTATGCTGTAAAGCAATACGCACCTTGCGGATCGGTCGTCTTGCCCAGCCCACAGAGTCACACAATTCTTCTAGTTCGTAAAGATCAAAATCTTTTTCGGTACTAAAGAAAATTTGTCCGCTTTGGTTGGGTACTTGGCGAAGTTTTGTTTTTTTTGTCGGTTCGAGGATGTCAGAACCAAATAAGCTTTTCCAGAAACCCATTTGCCCCATTTATTACAAATTCTTCATAGAAACTCTGAGATTGCACTTATTGTATCCGCTTTTGCTAAAGCCAAGCGATCGCGATTCTCAAAACTATTTAATTACAGCGCTTTGCGCTTAGAAACCATTTAAGAATTACTTTCTGCGGACAAAAGCCCTAAGAGATCCCCCTCAATCCCCCTTAAAAAGTGGGAGGGATTAAATTCTCCCCCCTTTTTAAGGGGGGCTGGGGGGGGATCTAGATAATTCTTAAATGGGTTCTTAACCCAAAGTAAAAATTATTCTTGGTTCGGATTTGAGAGCTTAAAAATTAGATACGCCACTGCCTAAACTATTTTTAGATATCTTGAGATATTCGGTATTGACCCCAGACTCACGGGTGAGTGAAACTTTACCAGTACGCGCAATTTCACGGATGCCGAACTTATTCAACATCTTCAATATCGCCACCATCTTGCCAGGGTCGCCCACCACTTCGATGGTTAAAAAGTCATCGGCGACATCAACAATTCGAGCGCGGAAGATCTGGGATATTTCAATAATTTCCGATCGCACACTCGGAGCGGCATTTACCTTAACGAGCATCAATTCGCGCTCCACACAAGGAATATCAGTAAAATCAAGAATCGTAATCACATTAATCAGTTTGTGTAACTGCTTGGTGATCTGCTCAATCGTATGATCGTCGCCTGAGACAACCATCGTAATGCGTGTAAATCCATCTTGCTCAGCAGTGCCGACCGCAAGGCTCTCGATATTAAAACCTCGGCGGGCAAACAGGCTCGCAATACGGGTCAGCACACCTGCCTCATCTTGAACGACAACGGAGAGAGTATGTTTCATAATGACAAATTCAGCAAATAAACAGCACAGTAGACTATATTAATGACTTTAGTTACCTTATGGCGCTTCTGAAGATACAGACATTGCTTTACTACTCAACCAAATCACAATAAAAATCTTAAAAGCATTGCTTTGCAACGCTTTTAAGATTTTTATTGGTTTAGGTTTAAGCACAACTTGCTACAACCTTTTACAGTTTTAAGTAGCCCAAAAAGATCTTTAAAAGTAACGCGAAGCGTTACTTTTAAAGATCTTTTTGGGCTTTACAGCCTGTGGCGGCTTTAAATATTTCTCTAGGGTTTGAATAAGTGCAAAGCGATGTATTTGTAGATGCGGCGTTTAACAGTCTTTTCAAGCAAGCAAATTGTTTTTCTGCCGAAGGCGTTTAACAATTTGCTTGCTTGAAAAGTGCTATAAATCACCTTTATGGGTGAAGAAATATAGCTTTAATTACTATGAAGTTTTGTATGTATAAGCATTTGATTGTTTTGTTTGAGTATGATCAAATACTTAGATTTTTTGAAAATATCTGGGCTTTAAGCTGCGCTAACAGTCAAAATATTTCTAAATTTGTTCATAATAATATTAGACTGGGTTTAGAGCATTAGAAAATAGAAATATAATTTTGATATATCAAAACTTGTAGTGTTACAATTTAGATCTGTACTCTTAGAGATAAGTTGCTAATCCTCAAACTTTCGAGTTTTAAATAATTTTATGATAGACACCTCAACTACCGCCTTAACAGGAAAAGCTCTACTTCAGAGAGCCAAAGAACTAAACAACCTTCCCAAGCGTGAACAGGCTAAAAAGTGCGGCTATTTTACTCGTGGAAAAGATGGCGTTGACCGCGTTAATTTGACTGAATTTTATGAAGCAGTACTTGCTGCTAGGGGATTTGCGATTAATCCAGAGCAGAACAAAGATGGACGTGGACGGGAACCGACTTTTCGGGTCAGTGTTCATAAAAATGGTCAGATTGTAATAGGCTCTACTTACACCAAGTCGATGGGATTGGCTGAAGGTGATGAGTTTGAAATCAAGCTAGGCTACAAACATATCCATTTAATTCAGTTGAGTAGTGATCAGACTGAGGACTAGGAATAGTAATAACTAGTTCGCTAAAGTCGGTTGATGCACTAAGTATTATGGGAAATTATTAAAAGCGTAGCCTCGCTATGCTTTTAGTAATTTCTTTGAGTTTTAATAACAATTATCTTTAATTTATTTGGGTATTTCTGCGTATGCAATTAGTTGATACTCATGTGCATATTAACTTTAAGGACTTTCAAGCTGATCTTGAACTAGTACGCGATCGCTGGCTGAGTAATGGCGTAACTAAATTAGTGCATTCCTGCGTCAGTCCTGATGAGTTTGAGCAGATTCAAGCGATCGCCGATCAATTTCCTGAAGTCAGCTTTGCGGTGGGGTTGCATCCTTTGGATGAGCAATTAAATACTGATGGTTGGAATCCTGAAGTTGGCGATCGCATTAAGGCGCTAGCACTTAGCGATCAGCGAGTGGTGGCGATCGGTGAGACGGGTTTAGATTTTTTTAAATCAGATAGTAAATCGGCACAGATTGAGGCTTTTAAATCTCAATTGCGGACGGCGCGATCGCTAAATTTGCCAGTGATTATTCATTCCCGTGAAGCTTCCGAATCGACCCGTGAAGTTTTGCAAGAAATTAATGCGGAATCGCCAGAGTCTCCCATTTGTGGCGTGATGCATTGCTGGGCGGGTAGCCCCGAAGAAACCCAATGGTTTGTCGATCTGGGAATGCACATCAGCTTTAGTGGCGTTGTCACGTTCAAAAATGCCCATAATCTCCATGAGTCAGCCAAAATTGTGCCAAGCGATCGCCTGTTGGTGGAGACGGACTGTCCATTTTTAGCGCCAGTGCCTAAGCGTGGCAAGCGGAATGAACCTGCCTATGTGCTGCACGTTGCCGAGAGCGTAGCCAAACTGCGTAATGTGGAGTTGTCAGAGCTAGCTGAGCAAACGACAAGTAATGCGATCGCGCTTTTTAAGCTCAAGGATTAGTACAGCGCTTTGCGCTTCCCCAAATTTAAGCTGTAATGCGGCGCTTTGCGCCGCACTACAGCCTATTGTGGTTGCGGTAAATGCGATAAAATTAATTTATGCAAATATACCTAGATCATGGCGCTACTACCCCCATCCGTCCCGAGGTGATCGACCTCATGGTGGATGTAATGCGATCGCATTGGGGCAATCCTTCCAGCCTGCATGGGTGGGGTGAACGATCCACGATGGTGATCGAGCGATCGCGTTTACAGGTAGCGAGTTTGATCAATGCTGATTCTGAAGGGGTGATTTTTACTTCGGGCGGCACGGAATCGGACAATATGGTGATCATGGGAGTGGCGAGACAATATCCCACACCGCAGCACATGATTATTTCGGGAGTTGAACATTCAGCGATACGATTGCCAGCCAAGTTTTTAGAAGATCGGGGTTGGGATATCACTTATTTGAATGTGGATCGGCAGGGATTGGTTAACGCCAAGGACTTGGAGATGGCGATCCGCCACAACACCGTATTAGTTTCGATGATCATGGCGCAAAATGAGGTTGGCACGATTCAGCCGATTGAGAAATTGGGGCAGATTTGCCGTAATGCTAATGTTCTTTTTCATACTGATGCAGTTCAGGCGATCGGCAAGATTAAGATCGATGTGCAGTCTTTACCAATTGATCTACTTTCGATTTCGGCACATAAGTTCTATGGCGCACAGGGCATCGGAGCGCTTTATCTCAATCCTCTGATGAATAAGCGAGACGGGCGATCGCTAGTACCTTTAACCCTTGGTGGCAGTCAAGAGCGCGGCTATCGTTCGGGAACACAAGCTGTAGCCGCGATCGCAGGTTTGGGATTGGCGGCGGCGCTAGCCGAACAGGAACTAGAAACTGAATCTGAGCGCTTAACCAAATTACGCGATCGCCTCTATATTTTGCTAGCGGATATTCCTGACTTGATCCCCACAGGCGCGAGCGGCGCAGCGAGATTGCCCAATCACTTGAGCTTTTATCATAAAAATATGGATGGTCGCCGCTTTGTCCGTGCTATGAACCAAGCGGGGATCGCGATTAGTTCGGGGTCAGCCTGTAGTAGTGGGGCGATCAATCCCAGTCCGATTTTATTAAAAATGGGATATTCAGAATTTGAGGCAAAGAATAGTATTCGCTTGACTCTTGGCAAGTCCAATCATGAAGAAGATATTGAATGGACAGCAAAAGTAATGCACCAAATTCTCTGCCCATAATTAAGGATATGGCGGCGCAACGCGCCGCCATATCCTTAATTATGGGCTTGGCCCCTCTCCCAAAGAGGGAGAGGGGAACAAGAAATTTTCTGACTCCCCTTCTCCCTTTCTGGGAGAAGGGGGTGGGGGATGAGGGTAATTTAGATTTTGCTCCACTACTCTCAATTAAGGAACTACTAAAACTGGACAGGGCGAAAGGTTGATTACTTTTTGACTGACACTATCGCTATCGGGATGCTCTTCGACAAGGCTCATTCCCCGTGAACCCATCACAATTAAATCAGCATTGATTTCATCGGCAAAGTCACAAATCGCAAAGGCGGCTTTGCCTTCCAAAATCTTAGTTTCGATAGAAATGCCCACTTCCGCAAAACAAGACTCGACTTCAGCAATCAAAGTCTCCGCAGAAGTGCGATCGCTTTCGGGCATGGCGGGATCAATCACAGACAAAGCACAGAGTTTAGCCTCAAATTTTTGAACCAAATCAATCGCAATGGCGATCGCCTGTTTGGTTTCTTGGCTTCTATTTAAAGGAAATAAAATATTGGTGAACATAATTCCTGCCTAGCACTGAAATTGGGGGATTAGAAGCAAGGAGCTTTTTCGGTGTAAAGTCCATATGTTTATTTTATGGAGTATGGGAGATTCTAAAGATATAGATTTCTTAAGAATCGCCTAGTGAGTGGCGGCGCGAA
>MNZA01000135.1 GCA_001873375.1 Oscillatoriales cyanobacterium CG2_30_44_21 | reverse complement strand
GTTTTAAAACCCGTGGCTTTTGTTTGGAGTCTACTCATCTTCAAGACTCCGAGCGCCTCTCTAAGCTCATTGCGTTGCTTACTCTCGCTTTATGTTGGGCTTTTTCTTCTGGGCTTTGGCTTGCTCAACTTAATCCCCTCAAGCCCAAAAAGCATGGTCGGCTACCTAAAAGTATTTTTCGCCTTGGTTTTGATTTCCTTCGGCATATCATCTTCGATCTTCACGCTAATTCTGAAGCATTCTTTAACTCCATTAAATTTTTGTCCTGTACTTAGAGCAAATAGATATATATAACCAAGGATTAGTGACGCACTGCTAATCCAGAAGATGTTCCGCTCGCTACGCGAGCGGAACATCTTCTGGATTTAATTAAGCTGAGCTACTTAACCCTTGAGTGGGAAGCGTGATCATAAGTTCCAATCTCGGCGAAATGTAAACCAGTCTTTCAGCCGATCGCGATCGCCTCTTGACTCATGCACAGCTTGCCATTGTGCTTTGAGTTGCAAATCTTCTATACCGACATCTTGAACTTTGACTTTACCTTGAATGGCAATATTTATCGCTTCAATCAGGATTTTTGAGCGATCGCCTAATATGCTGGCTCCGAGGATCTGCCCTTGGCGATCGCATAGCACTTTACATAGTCCAAGTTCACTGGAACTTTCCAAAATATGCACATTTTTTGCATCAAGTGTTTGCATGGTTCCCACTTGTGAGATCGGTGGCGTGGTGGCGATATAGGTAATATTGTTATTTACAACTTTTATAGACTTCCCAAAATTAGTTTGTAAAGTCTTGTTAATAGTTTTGTGAATATCTAAATCATGATGGCAAGGATAGATGTGAGGATGATTTGGGAATGACTCAGTTTGAGGGTTATTGGCTAAGAGCAAGCGATCGCATTCTAGGATTTGATGATCTGTCCAAATTTTGACGCATCCATTGGCGATTGACTCGATCGCGGTTACCTTAGTTTGCGTATAAACTTCGATACCTTCTATCTCTAATTGTGCTTGCAGAGTTCTGGCGATCGCAATATCAATGTTTGGTAAAATGTGATTGTGCGTAGTAATTAAAGTCGTTTTAATGCCCAGAAAATTAACGGCTTGAGCAATCTCACAAGTATAAGAATCATTCCCAATCAAAGTCACTGAATCAGGTAAGTTTTCCAAATCCAATAATTGATTTACTGTTAAATAACTATTTTCAGTTAGCCCATCAAATTTACTTACATCAATACTATTAGTTACATAATCATTGGCGATCGCGTAAGCTCTGGCTCTTAACTGACGTGAATTAAAACCCTTAACCTCTAAAAGTGGCGAAACTTTTGATTGTGGTAATTTATGAAATTTCCACGTCCCAACGATCACATCAACCCCAGCATCTTGCACATTTTCGAGTAGTTCTGACTGTGCAAATCTATTTAAAACTGGAATGCTTTCCCTATAAAAAATCTCTCTTCTCTTTTGTCGGGGATATCGTTGAAGATTGTTTTTAAGAATAGAAAATACTTGGCGAATTTGGGAAATATTTAAGTGATTAGCTGGCGTTTCTTGATGGCAAACCCAAGCGACTCTTGCTTCTAGCTTAGCTGCTGCCAAAACCAATTGCTGAGCATAACTGCCCATACCTAACACCACTAAGTCATAATCAATCGCCATTTTTACAGCCCGTTAAATTTTTTGATTTCGGAATGGATTATCAGGATTTTACAGCGCTTTGTGCTTAACTCAAAACCAGAGAAAATTTAGGGTAGCGCGGCAAAGCCGTGTTGCCTTAAATTTTCTCTGGTTTATTCCATACAGCCTATTGAGGAATAGTCCAGAGAAATTTTGGGAAGCGATGCTCCGCGCCGCTTCCCAAAATTTTTCTGGGTTTTAATCGGGCGCAAAGCGCTGTAAAATCAGCATTTAACAAATTAACTATGTCTGATTCTCAAGTTAGCGAAGCCGTAGCCAAGCTCTACAACACTTATCCATTCCCGCCCGAACCCATTCTCGATGAGCCGCCCCCTGGTTACAATTGGCGCTGGAATTGGCAAGCCGCCTATAGTTTCTGCACAGGTCAGAAACCTAAGCAAAATAATATTCGGATTCTTGATGCAGGCTGTGGATCGGGCGTGAGTACGGAGTACCTTGTTCATCTCAACCCTCAAGCCTCGGTTATTGGCATTGATCTGAGTGAAGGAACTCTCGCTGTAGCTAAAGAACGCTGTCAGCGATCAGGAGCCAATCGAGTGGAATTTAAACATTTAAGTCTGTTTGATGCTGACCAATTGGAAGGAGAATTTGATCTGATCAATTCGGTGGGGGTACTGCACCACACCGCTGATCCGATTCGTGGTATCCAATCTTTAGCCAGTAAACTCGCCGTAGGTGGCTTACTGCATATCTTTGTCTATGGCGAGTTGGGGCGATGGGAAATTCGATTGATGCAGGAGGCGATCGCTCTGTTGCAAGGCGATCGCCGTGGTGATTATGTCGATGGCGTAAAAGTTGGGCGAGAAATCTTCGCGAATTTGCCTGAAACTAATTGCATCCGCCGCCGCGAAGCAGAACGTTGGGCTGTCGAAAACTATCAAGATGCCTGCTTTGCAGATATGTATGTCCATCCCCAAGAGATTGATTACAACGTTAATACTCTATTTGAATTAATTGATGCTTCAGGTTTAGAATTTCTCGGCTTCTCCAATCCCCAAGTTTGGGATCTAAATCGCTTGATTGGCAAGGCTCCAGATTTAGTTGAGAGAGTCAAAACTTTATCTGAGCGCGATCGCTATCGCCTGTTAGAAGTTCTCGATCCTCACACCATTTCCCACTATGAGTTCTTCTTAGCCAAGCCGCCAATCGCTAAGCAAACTTGGGCAAATGACCATGAACTCTTAGCGGCGATTCCTGAACCTAGCCCTTGCATTTATGGCTGGCAAGACAGTTCTAATTTCTTTGATTATAATTATCAATTAGTGAAGATCAGCGATGCCGAATGGAAGTTCTTATTAGCCTGTGCTGACAATCAAAATAAATCTGTTGCTCAAATCTTAGAGTCGGTTGAGGCAAGCTTAGAAAATGTGCGATCGCTCAAGCAGCAGCAGATTATTTTGCTATAGCCTTAATCCCAAGAAACTTTGAAAGCGTTGCAAAGCAACGCTTCTGATACCAAGTAAAGAAAATGGCTACGCCATTTCTTTACTAAAAAAACATAAAGTTGCACCCCGCAGGGGCGCAACTTTACCACTCGATGGGAACTCCCTGCGATCGCAAAACATCCTGCAACTCGGCAATTCTGCCGCGATCTAAAATTGCTTGCGGAGTCAAAGATTCGTCATTTTGCAAAGTAATCCAAGCGGCGGCAACTCCCGCCGCAATCCCTGCTGACCACTCACCGACATGGATGCGCGTTGCTCCATTGACGATGTGACTCACCGCGATCGCCTTGCCACCAATTAATAAATTATCAATACGCTGCGGAATCAGGCTCTCGAAGGGAATAATAATCGGACGCACCTTGTCTTCATTGGCAGGAGCAGAACTTGGCGCTTTTGATGGCTCCCAATTGCGATAGCGACAACCATGCATATCGATCGCATAGTGGGTAATGCCGATGGAAGTAGCACTAAAGTTGCGAGAGCCTTCCATGTCATTACGGATATCCTGCTCACGCATCATAAATTCCTCCTGTTCATAGGCGCGGCGACCGAGGATGCGCCGCCCTTCGCGAATGTAAGGATACATACTTAAACCCGACTCTGTGGGCATAGGGCTGTCCAATCCTGACATTAAGCGCAGTGGAAACTGAGAAGACGCATAATTTTCGATTAGCCACTCTGCAAACAGCAGGGCGTGGTTTTCGCCATCTTTGAGCGCGGTAGGATTTAGTCCGCCGCGCCAGTTTTTCCGTTGTCCTGAAGTTTGAATTTGTTGATTGGTCAAGATTAGAGGCGGATTCATGATGCCCCAATCATTCCCACGGTTCCAATTGATCACGCTCATGTCACCCTTAGCGGGAACCGCCAGAAATGGATTGCTATCGCGATTGATGCTAACGATGCGGCGATAGTTGAAGACACTATTGCCCTCAAACATAGGAAATTTGCCCAAATCATAATCACGGCGATGTTCTTCGCGAGAAAACCCTGGCTCTACTTTGCTAAGTTCTTTTAGCGATCGCCCCCCGTCATCATCAATTTTTAAAACAAAGGGAAAGGTAAAAGCTTGGGTACATTCAGGATTGTCCGCGACAGCATGGACTTCACCTGTGGTTGCAAAGCCTTCTGAGCCTAGGCGATGGGGCAGATTTGCCCAGCCAATTAGCTCGGCGGTATCGGTGGAGTCAATCACGATCATTTGCTTACCCGCAGGTGGCTGTAAACGGATCGGCTTTTTATCAAATACTTCATCCGACTGCCAGTTAAACCAATGCTCAATCTCGCGGGACAGTCGCCCCTTTACCAAATAATTAGGATCGCGGGGAATTCGCTTGACTGCATGAATCGCGGTAATGCGATCGCCCTGTTCATTAAAGCTTGCTCCTTTAAAAGCGATCTGAGTTTCCCAGCGACTTTTGGGGGCAGAACGCTGCGACTCTCGCAAAAACTCTTCTGAGGCAAGTTCCCCTGAATAGGGAGTGAAGCAAAGAAACCCCACCCAACAGCTATTCGTATCAGCCACCACGGCTTCTGGTTTCAAGTAGGAATATTTGGGCGGTAGGGCGGTTTGGTTCGCAATAATATTTTTGAAATGCGTCCAACTCAAAGGAAACTGCTGCCGATAGCGCATCAGCAAAGACTCATCGATCGCACTGACACCCTGAGAACTAACCTGACCGCCGAGCATCGGCGTTAGTTCAATCAAGCAGGTAGTTGCCCCAGTTTTCATGGAGTGATAGGCTGCGGCAACTCCGCCCAGCGATCCGCCCACGATCGCCACTTCACATTCCCAGATTTCCGCATCAGCGGGGGGCGGTGGACTTAGCACAGGAAACCCATTGCGATCAAAGGCCGGCTGTGTCGGATCGTTGCCAGCAATTGACTGTTGATTTGTATTGGTGACAGGTTTAGGCTTATTAGTAATCTGCCAGTTCCTAGTGGCGGCTCCACTGATGACTGTTCCTAAAAACAGCATCACCAAAATATAGCGAAACTTGGGTAGAAAGATAGATTTCGACTCAATGGAATTCTCTTCGACCCGATCTTTAATCGGTTCTGGTTGCTGCTGATTGCTCATAAACTTTTAAATCACAAGATATTCACTTGTTAAAAGCACAAGCAAGATATTTATTCCTAACACCTCTAAAATTGTACCCGTTCTCATACAAAACAAAGAAATGGTATACTCCCTTCCCAGTGAATAATTAGGCGTTGCGTCGCAACGATAATCCTTGGTTTTAATGTCTAATTTTATAGCGGGAAGGGAGTAATGGTACTCATATACAAATGGCGGCATTTCTACTTAGCCCGAAAAATTGCTCTTACGGGTAAATGATCGGATACTTCAGAGAAATAGCGGCGATCGCTATCAAAGCCGAGATCTTTTTGGGGATCGAGAATTTGGATGGATTGAGCAATATATTCTTCTTCTGCGCCTTGGGGTGCTTGGGCGATCGCAATGTGATCGATCACGCAACCAGTGCCACGATTAGAAAATCGCAAGCGTCCATCGGCAAATTTAGGTTGACCACGTTTTTTGAGGCAGTTTTCTTGTTGATTAGTTTCGATCGCCTTGGTCAAAAAAGTAATCGGCGCATCGCGTAACCCTTGATTTTGATCTGACCATGTGGGGCTGTTAAAGTCTCCCAATAAAATTAAATCGGGATCAGATTGCGAATTTTTTTGATACTTGTCAATTTCTTGACGCAGTTTCTGGCTTTGGTTCTGGCGAGTGCGATCGGCGACTTTACCACCCCCACCCTTTTGATGGACGACAACTAAGGTAAAGTCAAATCCTTTATTTTCGGAATCAACTACTTTAAGGTGATTGACCAGAGGCGATCGCAAAGTCCCCGTAATATTTACAGGCGACCACTCAGTTATTTTTTGCGTCACAAATAAATTTTGACGATAAAACAGCGCCACTCGCTGACGGTTGCCTGTTGACCCCAAAATAAATTCCCATTTTTGCGATTGGTTGAGCTTTTCTTTGAGTTTTTCAGCGCCGATCGCACTGATTTCTTGCAAGCCAATTACATCAAAATTACGGTCAATGATTTGGCTCACCGACTCTAATTTTGATGTGTCTAAACCATCAAAGTTTTCTAGATTAAAAGTGCCAATTCTGATCTCGGTGGGAAGGCGATCGCTAGCGACTGATGAGCAACCAATGCTAAAAATGGCGATCGCTAAAGATAAATATATTGCGGGTGAGATCCGCAATATATTTTTAGATGCCCAATCTTTGATAGATCTGGTCGAGATTTTTAAGATGTTTATTGGGATCAAAACAGGCTGCTAACTCCTCTGGTGTCAACTTTTCTTGCACGATTTCATTTTCACTAATCAGCTTGCGAAAATCGCCTTCAGGTTTATTCCAAGCTTGGTGAGCCGCTTGCTGAACAATTGCATAGCTATCTTCACGGCTCAAGCCCTTAGCAACCAGAGTCAATAGTACTTGCTGACTAAAAACAACGCCGCCATAACAATAGAGATTGCGCTCCATATTGTGGGTATGAACCAGCAGATTTTTAACTAAATCCGTAATTTCGACCAACATAAAATGGGTAAGAATACAGCTATCTGGCAACAACACCCGTTCCGCCGCGCTGTGGGAAATATCGCGTTCATGCCATAGCGCCACATTTTCTAGCGCCGTAGTCGCATAGCCGCGCAGCAGTCTCGCCATACCTGTCAACCGTTCCGAGCGGATCGGGTTGCGCTTGTGAGGCATCGCCGATGATCCTTTTTGTCCTTTGGTGAAATGCTCTTCCACTTCCAGTACATCAGTACGTTGCAAGTTGCGAATTTCCACCGCAAAGCGCTCGATCGATGCGCCGATGAGCGCCAGCACTTGCGAATATTCGGCATGGCGATCGCGGGAAATCACCTGTGTCGAAGCGCAATCTGGCTGTAGTCCTAGTTTTTGGCAAGCGAGGGACTCAATGCGGGGATCAACATTGGCGTAAGTTCCCACGGCGCCTGAAATTTTGCCAACAGCAATATTTTTGCTCAAACACAACAGGCGATCGCGGTGACGTAGCATTTCGGCTAACCAACCAGCCAACTTAAAGCCAAACGTAATCGGTTCGGCATGGATGCCATGGGTGCGTCCCGCCATGATCGTGTAACGATGCTGCTGCGCTTGGTAACGGATCGCTTGGATCGCTTCTTCTAGTTGAGCTTGGATGATTTCTAAGCTATCAACCAACTGCAAGGCAAGAGCCGTATCCAACACGTCCGAGCTAGTCAAACCGAGGTGAATGTACCGTCCCGAATCACCGACATATTCATTCACGTTAGTCAAAAACGCGATCATGTCATGCTTGACGGTTAGCTCAATTTCATTGACGCGATCGGTGTCAAAGTTTGCCTTAGCCTTTATTTCGGCGACAGCATCAGCAGGAATATAGCCCAGTTCAGCCTGTGCTTCACATACGGCTACCTCAACTTGCAACCAAGTTTGGTACTTATGCCGTTCTGTCCATAATCGACCCATTTCGGGTAATGTATAGCGTTCTATCAAGATCTAATCTCTTGGAATAATCACAATTTTTAATTATAGCAACTTTTTTAGATTTAATCTCTAAAGCTATCAAGCGATCGCAATTCGTACTTTCAGCCCCACTAAAACCAAACAAAGAAATGGCGGATTGGTTTTAGCGGGGCTGAAGAAATATCAATTGATATACAGCGCTTTGCGCTTAATTAGAACCCAGAGAAATTTTTGAAAGCGGCGCGGAGCGCCGCTTTCAAAAATTTCTCTGGACTACTCAAAGCCTCAATAGACTGTATTTCATGATTTCTTCTTTGGTTACTGGCTGGTCG
>MNZA01000033.1 GCA_001873375.1 Oscillatoriales cyanobacterium CG2_30_44_21 | reverse complement strand
ACCTCAAAGTCTCGAAAAAACCTCTGTAATCTCTTGTAGTGCGATTCAACTTTGGCTTTGCCGCTAAATCCTGTGGCGATTTCCCCTAGGTTTACTGTCTTTACTCGCATTAGCGCGGTCAAGAATATCGACACAAAAGACAGTCTTGCCGCATTCCAAGGCAGATGTTGCTGTAATTTTTCGCGGAATAGGTTAATCTCTTCCATAGGGGTTTTACGGATGCTGTAGTTATCTTCTATAAAACCCCTTCCTGTCTATCTTTGCAACTTTTTGTCCTGTACTAAGAAAAAACCCAAAAGTGAGTGGCGGTGCTTCGCGCTGCCACTCACTTTTGGGTTTAAGTCAGCGCAAAGCGCTGTAAGCTTAGAACTCGAAGTACGGTGCTAAGTTATGAAGATGGAGAATAATCACGAATTAGAGGACGAGTTACGACCTGAGTATGATTTCAGTAAGATGACGGGTGGCGTTAGAGGAAAATATGTTGAACGCTACAGGGAAGGAACTAATGTAGTGTTGCTAGATCCTGGTGTTGCTCAGGCATTTCCAGCGAGTGACGCAGTTAATGAAGCACTGCGGATGCTTATGCAAATTTCCCAAAGGCAGAAACCTATCACTGCGTTGGAACCAAATTCTCAAAAGTCAAAATCATGAAAAAAAGAGTCAACCTTACCTTTCCAAAACGCGCCATCAGCATCCCGATCACTTATCGGCTTGCCAAAGACTTTAATATTGCTGCCAATATTATCCGCGCTCAAGTTGCTCCCAACAAAGTCGGCAAGATGGTAATGGAGCTATCAGGCGACATTGATCAACTCGAAGAAGCAATGGACTGGATGAGATCGCAAGATATCGAAGTCTCTCTGCATGGGCGCGAAATTATGATTGACGATATCGCCTGTGTGGACTGTGGGCTATGCACTGGCGTATGTCCCACCGAAGCACTTACCCTCGATAGCAAGACCTTTCAACTCAACTTTTTGCGATCGCGCTGCGTGGTTTGTGAACAATGTGTGATCGCCTGCCCCGTTAATGCTATCTCAATCAATCTATAGCTAATGGCGGCGCGAAGCGCCGCCATTAGCTATAGATTGATTGGTAAAACTGCGGCGTACGCTGCCGCTTTTTACAGATTGGGCTAGGCGACCATCCCTGTACTATACTTAACATAGCTTAACAAAGTTTTAATCACTAAATTTTGAGATATAACTCATGCACTTTGAGTTCTTTTCGCTGGAAACCATTCAAGAATGGACACAGCAATATGGATACTGGGTCGTTTTTTTGGGAATCATGCTGGAAAATGCAGGTATTCCCCTTCCTGGAGAGACAATCACTTTAGTTGGTGGATTTCTATCAGGAAATGGAGAATTGCGATATCCCATAGTATTGCTATGTGCAGTATCTGGGGCGATTTTGGGAGATAGCATTGGCTACTGGCTAGGAAGATGGGGTGGTGTAGAAGCTCTCACAAAAATTGGTAAATTCTTCCGACTGCCCAGCAATGAAATTGAGTTAGCGCGTGAGAAGTTTCTTGGCAGTGCCGATCGCGCTGTATTTTTTGGCCGATTTGTCGCCATCTTGAGGGTCTTTGCAGGACCAATGGCAGGGCTTTCGGGAATGTCCTATCCCAGATTTTTATTTTTTAACTCCACTGGCGCTCTCGTTTGGGGAGCTGTGACCACTGGGTTCGCTTACTATGCTGGCAGATTGCTTCCTATTGAAACTTTAGTGTCGGGAGCTTTAAAAACTAGCCTCGTCTTTTTTAGCGTTGTGGTGCTGTGGTTCTTTGCACCAAGAGTATTCCGATGGTTTAAGCAAAAGTTTGCTTCGCCGCAAGAGCCTGCGATCGTTGAAAGTCTTCCCGAATCAGAGTTGGCTGCATCCGTTAAAGATGATTAGAACGATTGACGACCAAAATCAAGACGTTCATATACTTGACACCTCAAGTTCTACTCCCCCCTCTAATACTGAATAAAGAAATGGCTACGTCATTTCTTTACTAAAAAAAACATACAGTGCTTTGAGCTAACTTAAAACCCAGAGAAAATTTTGATTATCGGCGCTTCGCGCCGATAATCAAAATTTTTTTTACACCCAGTACAGCCTTAATAGGCTGTACTGGGTTTGGTTCTCAATTCACTGCTAGCATCCTTAACCCTTCGTTAGCTAAATCGCATCGAATATTTATTTAGCCTCTTGAAGCCCTAAGTGCGCCATTGCTCAAAGTCAAGAAAAAAACAGGTTAAGCAGAAAGAACGAAACAGAATAGCAATTCATTAATTGTCATTTTGCTTTCGATGTCATGCTCATACGGATATATGCAATGCCACAATTTGAAATCAAAGCTAAACCTTATGAACACAAGTGGACTCGAACCACCGACCCCCACGATGTCAACGTGGTGCTCTAACCAACTGAGCTATGCGTTCTAACGGATTAATAATATAACATAGTAAAAGTGAATTCAATCAAAACATCGAAATCTATGAAGTTAATTTTGTATAGCAAGCAAGGTTGCTGTCTATGTGAGGGACTGCTAGCAAAATTAGAACAGGTCAAAAATGTGGAATTTGAGCTAGAGATTAGGGACATCACCACTAACTCGGAATGGCGCGATCGCTATGAATATGAAATACCCGTACTTTGTCTAATTAATGATCAACAACAGGAACAAGAGTTACCCAGATTTCCACCGCGATCGCCTGTAAATAAGCTTGAAGAACTTCTGGAGCGATCCAAAACTTTTAAGGCTGGCTGATCCAAGAGCTAGTGGTTAGCACTTGCTTGGTAGTGGTCAATGCATAGATATCAATAATGCCAGGATATCGAGATGCTCCTCTAGTCTTGAGGCTGGACATACCCAAGGCAACCTTCATACTGCCATTGTCGCCCGACCGCGCACAACGACTAAAACGGCTATGGGCATTTACAAAAATTGTACTGCTGTTGATACGGCTAACAAAGCGATCGCGTTCCGATAGAGAGTCGGTTAGCAACACATCAGCGTGACCACTACTGTACTGATTAATCCAAGCGATCGCCTCATCGGTGTCCTTAACAATTTTGATTCCTAGGGTGGCATCGAGATAGGAATAGCCCCAACTATCTTCGGACTCCATTGGTTGTTGATGGGATGCTAGTGAAGATTGGTCATCTTCAATAAACTGCCGAAAATAGGCAGTTGCCTCTGAACACCCCCGCAAAACTAAGCCTTGTTTTCGTAAATCACACAGCCAATTTCCTAGCCCCTGATCTAACCAAGACTGGTGAATCACTAGCTTTTCGATCGCATTGATCGCATCGGGATCGCCCTTACGACTATTTAAAATGATGGACTTGGCAAAATCTAAACTAGCCGTAGTTGATAGGTACAAATAACAATTTCCCATCGCGATTGGTAGCGCCGAGACTGTCGCCTGTTTGGTAATCTGCTGCACAAAGCTAGGACGACCATAGGGAATGACGAGTCGCAAATATTTTTCTTGGACAATTAGTTCTTTGAGCGTTACGCCTCTGGGAACTGAAGCAATACATGATTCTGGGAAGCCTTTGTCGATTAAGACATCCCGCATAATATTGGCGATCGCCTCTTGGGTATGACAGCCCTCGTTTCCACCTTTGAGGACAATTACATTACCGACCTTGATACACATTCCTGCCGCAATCAATGCTAGCTGCGGAAATCCTTCGTATATGAGCGCTACTACTCCGAGGGGTACACGTTGATAGCCATTGATCCCCACATGGAGCGTCAGGGGATCGGGCAAACTCGCAAGCTGTTTGAGACATTCGATCGCAAAGTTAAGTCTTTCAGGGGTTAGCTTGAGCCACTCTAGGACTAGGTCGGGAACTGCCATCTCGCGACTAGCTTCTAGGTCTAGGGTGTTGGCTTCTAAAATTTCATTTTTATGCTTTTTTAATCTTTCAGTTAGCTCTAACAACAAATTATCGCGGTCTCTAGGGGCGATTTGCGTAAGCTGCAAGGCAGCCGCATGAGACTTGTAAATGAAGCCAGTAAGGTCTTCTGGTGACATATCAGTTGATAATTGCTATTTTTAAAGATCGCGGCGGTACAACAAGATCAAACGCCATATTAGCAAACCCACGAAAGTAAATAACAAAATGATTAGGGGAATTCCTAAAATTGCCTTTAGGTTTGCTAGCCATAAAATAGCTAGGATCAGAAAAAAACAAACCATTAGATACATTGAGGCTAGTTCGGGAAGTGAGTAAGCTCGGTACTCCCGTAGTGATCGCCATTTACCGCTCCATTGCCAGCGATGTTTTTGCAGATGGTCAAGCCCGCCAATCTGCAATAAGCTATAGCCGTCACTTTCTAGCTCAAATAGCAAAGAGCAGCGATCGCAACCAAAAGCATCTGTCAATGCAAGTGGCTTTAGTTTGCCGCGCCTTCGAGGGCAAGGGCAAGGGTAAATTTGTTCTGGGTCAATT
The DNA here is from genome assembly GCA_001873375.1 of Oscillatoriales cyanobacterium CG2_30_44_21. Taxonomy (GTDB): domain Bacteria; phylum Cyanobacteriota; class Cyanobacteriia; order Pseudanabaenales; family Pseudanabaenaceae; genus Pseudanabaena. Next base: position 24,748 of record MNZA01000033.1, on the reverse strand, counting down.
TTTTGAGGCTGATGGATAGGCACTAGGTTATCAACATATTAAAAGAACTGTAGCAGGGACTAATGGCGCGGCGCCATTAGTCCTTAGCTTTGCTATTTGAGGCTTTTAGTAGTCCAGAGAGATTTTGGGAAGCGTTGCTCCGCACCGCTTCCCAAAATCTCTCTGGGTTTGATTAAGCGTAAAGCGCTATATATTAAAAAAAATTTTGTGGCATTCTAACAAGAGTGTTGTATCATTACATTCGGTGTAAAAACAGTTGTTAGCAACTTCACCAATGCGGATGTGGCGGAATTGGTAGACGCGCTAGATTTAGGTTCTAGTATCTTTGATGTGAGAGTTCGAGTCTCTCCATCCGCATCAAAATCAAAAAGGTCGAGTAGCGTTTAGAGCCACTCGACCTTTTTGATTTAGGCAACTATGCCAGAGCGCAGCGCGACCACTGCCGCTTGAACGCGATCGTCCACAGATAGCTTATTCATGATCCCGCGCACATGGGTTTTGATTGTATTAGGGCTGAGGTATAGCACTGCGGCAATTTCGGGGTTGCTCTTGCCCTCGACAATTAGTTTTAAAACTTCAAGTTCCCTCTGCGATAGATGCGCTGTATTTTCGGCATGGGCTTGAGGTTTGAGATGATCCATTACCTTACGGGCTATTTGCGGATCAAGGTAGGTCGCCCCATCCTTAGCAGCAGCAAAAGCCGCTAAGAGACTGGTGGTACTTGTCCCCTTGACACAGTAGGCATCTGCGCCGCTAGAGAGGGCGGAGATAACCTCAGTATCATCTGTATGTGAACTGAGCATCACTACATGAATATTGGGCAGTGCAGCTTTGATTTTTTGAGTTGCGGAGATGCCATCAAGGCGCGGCAAACCAATGTCCATTACTACAATATCGGGAGCTAATTCTTGAGCCATCTTGATGGCGATATACCCGTCCTCGGCAATGCCAACTACAGTAATATCAGGCTGTGAGGATAGGGATTGTTCTAGCCCAAGTTGAATTAAGGGGTCATCTTCTACAATCAGAACTCTTAAAGTTTGCGGTGTTGCCACTGTCATAGTTCTAAATTTCCCTATTGTCTGGTTTATTTCTTTGATTATATGACTGTCGTCACTTAGCATTCGTTCTCTGCTTTGCAAGAATATAGCGATGTGCGGCTTTGCCGCGCATCGCTATATTCTTGCAAACGTTTTGATCGCAGCATCATTACGAGATTGGCTTTCACCTAAATTGCTGTAACCAATCATCAAGAATTTTGGCAAGTTGCCCAGAGGAAGCACTTTTCTCGCCTTGCAATCTCTGTTAACAGCTCACACAACAAAATTGCCACAGTAGCGCGGGTTGCTTTGATTGACTCACTCATCTCCTTCACCGCGATCGCTACTTGGCAACCCATAAGGCTTAATACCGTTGTCTTTCAGTAATGAAGTCAAATAAGCGATTTCTCGATCTTTATCGGCATCGATCGCAAAGCCTTCGCCCAAATTAGCAAGGTCACTTTCAAGAGACTTGATTCTTGCTGTAGTTGCATCGTTGCGCTCCTGTTCAGTGCGAACCACGCTAAAAGCGTCATCAAACCTCCGTTCTAATGATTCAGTAGCAAGAGCAATCAGCAGAGAGAAAGCTTGTTTATTACCGCGATAACACTGGTAAACCCAGTAAATGACTACAACCTCTAAAGGCAAAGCTCGAAAGCGACTTTGCCCCCTAATTTGATTAGGTTCTGACTCAATCTCGATAAATTTCCCGTCCGTATAACCCTCACTACTTAACTGTTTGAAGGTCTTAGATGCTAAAAAATCCCGTGCGTTAAATTCCTCTTTGCCAACAGTTTCAGCCGCCTGTGTCTGAGACATACGGTAACTACTGTCAGGCAACATATAGCCATTGACAGACAAAGAACCGATCGCGACAGTAGCTCGGGTTGCTTTGATTAATCCACTCATGATTTTTGCCCTTGATGCGATCGCTTAACTTGCTCACACGATCTAAATATTCCTTAATGGCAACAATGATTAGATTTGAGGTTGTACGACTTTCTTTTGCAGCCTGATCTTCTAGCGCTTGCTTCAAGTCACTATCAATTGCAAAACTAACTCGTGGTTTTTGCGTAGCCAAGTCTGTTTCCTAAATCTGTAATTTCTATATTGCTCTCGTCATTAAATCACCTATTCCTATTATATTCTACAAGTTCATACTATTTCATCACTTGTATGATAACTGATGAAATAATGACATTTCTATAAATCTCTATCAAAGAGCATCTGATCGCATTCATAAGATCCGCAAGGGAACTGAAATCAGATATTTCTTGTCATTTACTTTGAATATAAAGGTAGTTCTGAATATGAGTAACGCGATCGCTAAATTATTAAATTCAATTAGCTCGATTAGTTCTGACTTAATTAGCTCCAAGGTTCGGCACTATGGGAAATTTGCGATCGCCCTATTGATATCCACGGCATTAGCAGTATCCCTCAATCCCTTTGTGGCAAAAGCTTTAGACCTATCTGATTTGTTTCGGATTTTGCCATCGGCGGTGCAAATTATTCAACTTTCTAATATTGGCGACAATGAAGAAGTTGCCTTGGGTAGACAAATTGACGCGCAAATCCGTCAAGAAGTGAGAATTAGTCAAGATCGCGCCGCCAATGCGCTGGTTAAGCGATTGGGACAAATCCTCGTCCCAACTAGCGATCGCCCGAATATTCCTTACACTTTTCAAGTAGTTGATGATAACAATCTCAATGCTTTTGCCACGATGGGGGGATTTGTTTATATCAATACAGGGACGATCGCGGCGGCGGACAATGTGGCGCAGTTAGCTAGTGTGATTGGTCACGAGATCGGGCATATTACGGGGCGGCACTCCTTGGAACAAATGAAGCAAACGGCGATCGCGCAGGGGATCGCCAATATTGCTGGAGTTGCCGATGATCGCTTAGTTGGCATTGGCGTGAACTTGGCGCTCAGGTTGCCCAATAGTCGTGAGGCTGAATTTGATGCCGATCGCCGAGGCTTGCTCAATATCACCAAATCTGGTTTTGCGGCGAGCGCCATGCCTGCCTTTATGAGAAAACTAGCCAGCGCTGGCGGTGGTAATGCACCTTCATTTTTGAGTACCCACCCCGCAACCAGCGATCGCATTAACGCGCTCAATCAATCAATCCAATCCAATGGAATCCGAACTGCGGGTGGCTTGAATGATAGCGAATACCAAAGAATCTGGAAAAATCGATTTCGCTAGAAGGTAATACATCTCCAATCAAGAAGGCGGCGCAATGCGCCGCCTTCTTGATTGGAGAGTACTAAATCAGATTAAGTAGCTCAACATAATTAAAACCAAAAAACAGAGGTCGTTCCGCCCGCTATGCGGGCGGAACGACCTTCTTGGCTTTTAGGTTACTTATGCCTAGCTACTTAATACCTAATAAAGCAATGGCTACGCCATTGCTTTATTTAAAAACCCATGCTGGGTTTGGGTTTCAATTCATAAAAGTGTGACTACACTTTTATGAATTGGTATAAACTATTAGAGAAACCTTCTGAATTGAACGCTATGGCTCGAAAATCTAAGATTATCAGTGATACCACCAAAAATGAGCTTGGGATTTCCGATCTACGCGCTCGTCTCAACTTTTTAGAGAAGGAAAATAGCAAACTAATTAAGCAAATTGAGACTAATCGCACTAAGTTAAAGAATTTTAATGAAAGTATTAAAGATATAGGTATTCAGATTGCTCAGCGAGTTGCACCGCTTAGAGAAAAGATGCACGAATTAGACAATCAAATTCATGCTGTTTTTCAGGAAGTTCTCACTGGTCGCAAGTTGGGCAAGAAGTCCCGCAAAGATATTGAGTCGGTCTACCATGCGCTTCAATATGATGGTGTGATTAGTCCTCAGCATTTGCCAATGGAATCAGAAGATTTTGAAGATGATCAACAAGATGATTCTGACGACAAAAATGATTGGCAGCATCACCGAGGTCACTCCCATCAGCAAGTTTTAGAAGACATCCCCAAGCCAGATCGGGAGGAATTAAAGAAAATTCGGCAGCTTTTTTTGCGTCTAGCAGATAGTTTTCATCCTGATAAGGTGACTGACCCTGCCGAAAAAGAATATCGCACTGAGATTATGAAGGAAATCAATCTCGCTTATCAAGATGGCGACCTCGCGAGATTATTGGCAATTGAGAAGCAGCAGGAACTGGGCGCAATCATTGATCGCGATTGTTCCGATGATCTGAATCGTCATTGTGCCAAAGTAGAAGCGGAAAATGCTTACCTCCAAGAGCAACTTGAGACTCTCAAGCGTCAGCTTAAAATGACCAAAAAGTCAGAACAGGGGGAGATTACGGCTGCATTTAAAAAGATCAGCAAGTACGGCGGCGACCCCATTGCTGATGCTTTAAAAGAGGCGAAAACGCAAATATCGCTTGTCGAGCAGATGTATCAATTCGTGGTCGATTTTCGCGATCGCCGCATTACGATTAAAGAATTTTTAAGAGGTCCTCAACACCTGATGCCAGATCAAATGTCTGAAGAGGAGTTGATCGCGGAGTTTTTGGCACAGTTTAGATAAGGATGTGCGATTGTGATTTTGCATACGGCAAAATCACAATCGCTTTAACAATATGGAACGAGAACAAATCAGAGCGTTGGAAATTGAGAACTATCCTGTGGCGGGTGTGGATGAAGTTGGGCGCGGTGCTTTGTTTGGTGAAGTAGTGGCGGCGGCAGTGATTTTGCCTGTGGAGCAGTTTGCTTATTTAGAAAACTTGGGAGTGACCGATAGCAAAAAATTATCAGCCCCAAGGCGAGAACAGCTAGATTTGTTAATTCGAGAAGTGGCGATCGCCTGTGCAATTGGTACAGCCACGGTTGCTGAAATTGATGAGATGAATATTCTGGCTGCGAGTTTATTGGCGATGGAAAGGGCGATCGCCAAGTTACAAACACCACCGCGATATTGTCTAATCGATGGCAATCAACTGTTGCGATTTAAACTGATTCAGCCGATTCCCCAAAAAACGATCATTAAGGGAGATTCTCTATCGCTATTGATCGCGGCGGCAAGTATCGTGGCGAAGGTATGGCGCGATCGGCAAATGGTGGAGATGGCAGAACTGTATGGGGGCTATGACCTTGCGGCTAATAAAGGATACGGAACGGTCAAGCATCGTCAGGCGATCGCGCAGCTAGGCTACAGTGACTTGCATCGCCAAACATTTAAAATCAAGTAAAAATCACATACAGGAACTTGCAATGCGCTTACTCCACACCGCTGACTGGCATCTAGGTAGAAAACTTAGGGGCGTTGACCGTACTCCTGAAATCGAAGCCGCCCTAGCCGAAATATTAAACTACGCCAAGGAGTTTGCAGTTGATGCGGTATTAGTGGCGGGAGATATTTTTGATGTGCCGAATCCTACCACTGAAGCCGATCGCGTTGCCTATGATTTTTTCTACAAGCTCAATCAGTTAAGTATTCCCGCAGTGGCGATCGCAGGAAATCATGACTCCGCCAATCGCATTGATAGTCTCGCTCATTTGCTCTCGCTAGCGGGAGTCCGAGCCTTGGGAAGACCAAGAATAGCCGAAGAAGGCGGCGTAATCAATCTCGATACGGCAGGCGGCAAGCTCTGCGTGGGCGCGTTACCCTTTGCCTCGGAGCGGCGGATGATCGCGGCGGAAGATATCTGGAATATGGATGCTCAAGAACAGCGCCGTGACTACAAAAGTACCGTCACCTATGTGTTGCAGAACTTGGCAACTGGATTTAAAACCGATGCTGTCAATGTGATGATTGCCCACATGACCATTGATGGAGCTAAGTTTACGGGTTCGGAGGCGGCTTACTATAGCGGTGATATTTATAGCTTTTCAGGGCAGGCGATTCCTTCGGAATGTCAGTATATGGGTTTGGGGCATATCCATCGACCACAGCAGATCGCCAATGCTGCGCCAACTTACTATTCAGGATCTTTGATTCAAGTGGATTTTGGTGAGGTGGGTGAGGAGAAAGGATTTAATTTGATTGAAGTAGAAGCGGGGCGACCCGCCAAGGTCAAGTTTCAGCCCATCACTTGTCAGAAACCACTAAAGCGAGTGGAATGTAATTTAGGAAACCTAGAAGAACATTTAGAAACAAATCGAGATTATGAAGGTCATTTAAAGTTTGTGATTGCGGTGGAAGTGCCGCCCATCGGACTAGCCGATCAAGTGCGGAAGGTCTGCCCACAGGCGGTCATGGTGGAACCAAGACTAATCACAGGAGGCTCGCAGGAGATCGTAGAAATGCAGGAGCCGAAAAGCTTTGACCCATTACTAGAGTTTCAGAAGTTCTATAGCGATCGCGAAAAGAATTTATCTCCTGAAGTGACTAATGCTTTCAAGGATTTATATATGGAACTAAGCGAAATATCTAAGTAAGTAGCTCAACATAATTAAACCCAAGAAGGTGGTTCCGCCCGCTACGCGGGCGGAACCACCTTCTTGAGTTTTAGGCTTTGAGGGTTACAGAGAAAGTTTTGAGTAAGCGCAAAGCGCTGTAATGAAAGCGCTACCCTTAATCTTGAAATGCGTAGGGATGCAACACTACGGCTTTGAGAATGCGATCGCCTTTCCAAAGCGGTAATGACAGCCATAGTTTGCCCTGATCGATCCATTGTTGGCGGATTTCAGTACTAGTACGCTGCGGGTTTTGAGATTTGAGACAGATAATATTTAGAGTTGGCTCGCAGACTAACTCTAGGTCGGGAGAGGTTTCTATCCATTGCCGTAAATGCTCGGAACGATCTAGCGATCGCTCGACTAGATAGCGACAGCCTGAAGTTCCCATTGCTTTGAGTGCTAACCATAATTTGAGGCTATCGGTGCGGCGTGTGCCTTGGAGGTTGAGGTTGCCAAAGTTGAGGGTCGATTCATTCATGTAGGGTAGTTCGCTGTCAAAGCCATCAATGAGATGTTGCTTATTTTTGACGATGATCATCGCACAGGTGCGCGATACCCAGAGCCATTTTTGCGGGTTAAAAGTGATCGAGTCCGCCAGGTCAGATCCTTGAAATAACGGCTGCAATTTGGGTGTAAAAATGCCAGCGCCGCCGTAAGCTGCGTCAATGTGAAACCAACAATCGTAACGCTTGGCGATCGCACCTACAGCCTGAATGGGATCGACTGCACCTGTCACGGTTGTACCTGCGATCGCGGCTACAAAAAATGGTTGTTTCCCCAGACTGATTGCCTTCTGAATAGCCGCTTCTAATTCTTCTAAAATGACCTCACCGCGATCATTCGTAGAGACACGGATTAAGTTCTCTTTGCCCAAGCCAATTACATTCATCGCCTTCTCAAAGGATGTATGCGCGGCATCGGAGACAAAGGCAACTAGATGATTGGAAGCACCGCGAGTTCGACTCTGAGGCTGTTTCCAGTTTCGCGCTAGCAGTAGCCCCGAAATATTTGCCAAACTGCCGCCTGCGGTGAGGGTTCCAAAACAGTTACTTCCCAAACCAAATAGTTCGCCAAACCACTGCATTAATTGCGATTCAATCTGCGTAAATATGGGAGCGAGTTCATAACTGAGCATATTGTTATTAATTGCCGAGATGAGCGCATCCGCCCAGATCGTAATCGCCGCAGGGATACTGTCCATATGTCCGACATAATTAGGATTATGGAAGTTAATCGTGCGCGGCAAAATCTGCGATCGCACTTCTGCAATGAGTTCAGAAATATCATTTCCCTGTTCAGGAATATTGATCCTAAAAGGAGATTCATCCTTCACAAAGGGTTGCTTTTGGGTGTCTAGCACTGAGTCCATGATTAAATCCACAAACTGATATCCCAACCTCCGCATTTCCTCTAGATTTGAACGATCAAGATTTAGAAAATGCGAATCAAGGGAAAAGTTTGGCGGCAAATCATTAGAAAAATCAGGCATTAGAATAAATCTCTTTAACCACATCAGAAGTGAATGGCGGCGCATCGCGCCGCCATTCACTTCTGATTTTAAATCACATAGGGAATACGCGGAATCGAAGCAAGTAAAGACTTTGTATATTCATGTTGAGGATTGGTCAACACCGATTCTGTTAGCCCCTGCTCTACGATTTTACCTTTCTGCATGACGGCGATGCGATCGCAAAAAAACTGAGCCACTGCCAAATCATGGGTAATAAATACATAGGTCAGTTTAAATTCTGCTTTGAGATCTCGCATTAGTCGCAAAACTTGGCTTTGGACTGAGGCATCGAGCATACTCACAGGCTCGTCACACACGATAAATTGGGGATTAGTGATCAGGGCGCGGGCGATCGCTACCCGCTGCAACTGTCCGCCCGATAGATCGGAAGGGTAGCGATCGGCTAACTGCGTGTCCAGTCCAACTTTTTCAAGGATTTTATAAACGCGATCAAGAGCTGACTCTAGGTTAGGGACAATCCGATGAATTAACAGGGGATCGGCGACACTGCGAAATACATCCATAGAAGGACTAAAACAAGCGCGGGGATCTTGAAAAATCATCTGCATCTTGGCGCGCATTTTTCGCATTTGTTCAGGCTTGAGAGTTGTTAATTCCACACCATCAAAGACCACAGAACCGCGATCAGGCTTAATTAATTGCAAGATGGCACGCCCTGTCGTACTCTTGCCAGAGCCGCTTTCACCGATCAGTCCAAAAGTTTCACCCGCAAATATTTCCAAATTAACCCCATCCACCGCCTTGACTACGCCCTGTTTGCGATCCATAAATCGGGTTAGTAAGTTACCACCAGTGACGTAGCGTTTTTTGAGCTTGCTGACATTGAGAATGACTTTTGGAGATGGATTTAAGTTATTGGGCGGTTCTGGCGCGATCGCCTCAGGGCGAAAGTGTAGTACTGAAGCTAGTAGCTTTTTGGTGTAGGGATGTTGCGGCTCTTTAAAAATCTGGTCGGCGTTGCCTGTCTCCACGATCGCCCCGTCATACATCACCGCAATGCGATCGCAATACTCCGCAACCATCCCCAGATCATGGGTAACCAGCAGCAGCCCCAAGGATCGACTTTTTCGCAACGCGGTTAGCTCTTTAAGGATTTCGCTAGCAACGGTCACATCGAGGCTAGTAGTTGGTTCATCGGCAATCAAGAGGATCGGATCTAGCAAAAGTGTTAGGGCGATCGCTACCCGTTGCCGCATCCCGCCGCTAAACTGATGGGGATATTGCTTGGCGCGGGTGGGATCGATCCGTACTGCTCTCAGAGATTCATAGATTTTTTTCTGGGCATCTTTACGAGATATGCGCGGATAGTGGGAAGTGAGAACTTCTAAACCATGATCGTAAATGCTCATTAGCGGATCAAGGCGCGTCATCGGATCTTGAAAAATTAAACCGACTTTTTCACCCCGCCAAGAGCCATCTTTTTTCTTAGCAACTTCTTCGCCATCCACATAAATCGTGCCTTCAAGATTGGCTCCTTTTGGCAATAAGTTAATTAGCGATCGCCCAATTGTGGACTTGCCACAGCCACTTTCGCCAATCAGCCCCAAAGCTTCTCCTGCTTGCAAATTGAAAGTAACGCGATTAACGGCGGGCAGATCGTCACCGTAGGTAACAGTCAGATTTTCAACTTCAAGGAGCATGATTTTTTTAGGGTTGATCAGCAATTTCTATAAGCCAAAATAGCATACAAGCAATGACTGGCGCGTTGCGCCGCCATAAATCTGCCTTTTCAAAATGCATTTGCACTATGGCTTGATTATGCACTGCAATAATTTGTAGCTAAAATTGTTCAGGCTACTCAAAGAAATTTTCTGAAAGAATTTCCTCAATCCTATAGGGACAAGTTTCTGGAAATAGAGTTAGCCCAGTTTCTCGTTCCGCCGCAATTACGGCAAGACGATAGATTTTATCCATACGTTGAGATAGATGGGGCTGAAGACTGGGATTATCTTCGAGAAGGGTGTATACACGCAAACGCTGTTCTCTAACTGTCAGTTGCCAACTGCGCGATCGCAAACTAGGTTGATATTGCCATTTGAGCAAATGCATGATCAAAACTTCGAGACGACTTTCTAAAGCTCTCTTTTCAGTGCGTCCCATATCTTCAATTTCTTCAGCAATTTGTTGAATGTCTAGTATGTCAAACTGCCCTGTTCGCAGTAGTTGTGCTTGATTTTGTGTCCATGCGTAAAAGTCGCGATCATGAGCAATAGTCATAGCAATTACCAATAACTACACTTAAAGCTCCCCATTTGAAGAGCTTAGATTCCTAAATTATGCACTGTAGTACCAAATAAAGAAATGGCTACGCCATTTCTTTATTTAAGAACCCTTACTGGGTTTGGTTTTCAATTCACAAAAGTGTAGTTACACTTTTGTGAATTGGTATAAAGCGAATGATGGAGCAGTGATTGGTTCGGTAAAGTTATAAAAAATCAAATAAACGATGGGCAAGTTCAAGCTTTGAGCAGAGCGGCGTTGATAACATATCGCCATTTGCTTTAATAAAAGTAGCCTGATTAGTATCAGTACCAAAACCTGTTTGCTCACTATTAACTAGATTTACCGTGATCGCATCTAATCCTTTGCGGTGCAGCTTATCCTGAGCCGCCGCGATCGCCTCTGACTCAGTGCCAGTTTGCGCGGCAAAGCCGACTAGTATTTGCTCAGGGCGCTTGCGTGAAGCGAGATCCGCCACAATATCAGGGATATATTCTAGTTCTAGTTTTAAGGGAAGTTCGGCTTTCGGTAACTTGGAATTACTGCGTAATTGAGAACGCACATCTCCCACCGCCGCCGCCGCGATCGCGATGTCCGCAGTGGCAAAGCCAAGATTCATGGCTGCGTGCATTTCTTTAGCAGTCCGCACGCATATAGTTCTCATTTGCATATCAGCATTTAAAAGAGAACTATCACCTGCGAAAATCAATGTTACTGACGCGCCACGATGGAGAGCCGCTTTGGCGATCGCAATTCCCTGCTTGCCAGTAGCAGGATTGCCAATAAATCGCACAGGATCAATATATTCGCGGGTTCCCCCAGCATTTACTAAAATTTGCTTTCCCTTTAAATCCTGATCCCCTTTGGTGAACAGAAAAGACGCAATATATTCCAAAATTATCTCTGGTTCCGCCATCCTGCCAACGCCCACGGCATCACAGGCAAGAATGCCATCGGTCGGCGCGATCGCCTTATAGTTGGCGAAAGTTTGCACCTTCCGCCAATTTTCCTGCACCGATGGCTGTAACCACATCGTTGTATTCATCGCTGGCGCAAATAGAACGGGACAATTCGCCGCCAGCAAAGTATTAGTGAGTAAATTGTCAGCAATGCCATAGGCAATCTTGGCGAGGGTATTGGCGCTTACTGGAGCGAGGACGATCAGATCCGCCCATTCTGCTAGCTCAATGTGCAGTGGTCTACCATTGCTAGGTTGCCAAAAGTCTGCATCGGTATAGGCGGGCTGACGAGAAAGGGTGGCAAAGGTAAGGGGTGTTACAAATTCAGCCGCCGATTTTGTCAAAATGACCCGAACTTCGATACCCTGCTTTGCCAGAGTTGAGACAACTTCACAAACCTTGTAGGCAGCAATCCCACCTGAGATGCCGATGAGTACGCGATTTAATGGGCGATTTACAGACAAATTATTTACTCCTTATAAAACTTTCCTGTGGCGCACGCGTAGCGTGCGCCACAGGTTAATTAGGTTTAATGCTCAGTTCATTACTGTTAACAATTTCCTGCGATCGCAAATTTACTTCTATAGCTTTTAACTTGTCGTCAGCTTGATAGATGATCGATAGGCGATCGCCCTTTACTGCGGAAGTTCCATTAAACTGATCGATCTGTTCCGTTATCACTTTAAATCTTGTCCCCGACGCATCAGAAATGGCGATTTGCTTTTTATCTCTATCAGTAATTTGCTTGTCATTGTTGGTATCTTGGTCAGCAACTAAGTACAGATAGCTAATAGTTGGCGCTTGTTTATTGTCGTCAAGATTAGTGCGATCAGATAAGGCGATCGCTGATAGCAACAGCCCTTGATTGGTCGGTCTGAGCCAATTACTAGATTTGGTATTGGGATTGAAAAAAATATAGTTTTGAATTGAGCTAGATTCCTTAGAACCTGTCCGATAATCGTAAGCTTGAATTAAATAGACAGGCCCTCTGAGAATATCGGAACCAGCAACTTGCTCGAATGTACCAATAGAAATTTTTTGGTCAATCTTGGGAGATGGATTATTATTTGGTACGGTTACAACATTACTAATTTCTCTGTTGCGTGTAAATTGTAGCAGTGAGTAGAAAGCGGAAGCGCTTAGGAGTAAGGATGCCAGCAGTCCTGCCACGAAAATAATTACGGCATTTGCCCGCCAAACATAAACAAATAAGCGCCGAGATTTCATAGGATATTCTCCGAACTCAGTATGGGTTTTTAAACAAAGAAATGGCTACGCTATTTCTTTGTTTGGTATAAGCGCTGCGAAGCAGCGCTTATAAGGTTTGTTATGAGAATGTCAGTACAGTTCTAATCGCTTCGCCTTTGTGCATCATCTCAAAAGCTTCATTAACCTTCTCAATTGGCATTACATTCGTGATCAAGCTATCGATATCAATTTTGCCATCCATATACCAGTCAACGATCTTAGGCACATCTGTCCGCCCCCTTGCACCACCAAAAGCAGTTCCCTTCCAAACCCTACCCGTGACTAGCTGAAATGGTCTGGTACTAATTTCTTGCCCCGCACCTGCTACACCGACAATCACACTTACTCCCCAACCTTTGTGGCAACATTCGAGGGCTTGACGCATGGTTTGAGTTCTGCCAATACATTCAAAGCTATAGTCTGCGCCGCCTTTAGTCAAATCTACCAGATAAGCAACTAGATCACCTTCTACTTCCAACGGATTAACAAAATGCGTCATTCCCATCTTTTCCGCAAGAGCGCGTTTAGCAGGATTAATATCTACACCAACGATCATATTCGCGCCAACCATGCGACAGCCTTGGATTACGTTTAAACCAATCCCACCTAGTCCAAACACAACCACATTCGAGCCAACTTCCACTTTGGCAGTATTAATCACCGCACCGATGCCTGTGGTTACGCCGCAGCCGATGTAGCAGACCTTCTCAAAGGGCGCATCATCACGAATCTTGGCAAGGGCAATTTCTGGTAAAACTGTGTAGTTGGCAAAAGTGGAAGTTCCCATATAGTGATGGATTTTTTGACCGTCAATGGAAAATCGACTGGTGCCATCGGGCATCAGCCCTTGCCCTTGGGTAACACGAATCGCTTGGCAAAGATTAGTTTTGCCACTGAGACAATAGGAACAATTGCGGCACTCAGGAGTGTAAAGGGGAATTACGCGATCGCCAACTTTTAAAGAACTCACACCTGCGCCAACTTCGACCACAATCCCTGCGCCTTCATGCCCCAGAATAGTGGGAAACAGCCCTTCGGGATCACTGCCTGAAAGAGTAAAGGCATCGGTGTGGCATACGCCTGTGGCTTTGATCTCGACTAGGACTTCCCCCGCTTTGGGTGGTTCTAGCTGGACTGTCTCAATTTTGAGAGGTTGTCCTGCGCTGAAGGCAACGGCGGCTTTTACATCCATGAGTCTTGTTTTATTCCTAAACTTTTATTCCTAATTATGATTCACATTTTACAGCGCTTTGCGCTCGAACCCGAACAAGCATAATTTTGAAAGCGTTGCTTTGTAGCGCTTTCAAAATTATGCTCGTTCGTTTGATCGGCAATTATGAAACCAAATTTCAATGGCGCGGCGGAGCCGCGCCATTGAAATTTGGATTTACGCAACGCGTAAGTCCTAAAAAATTGGTTAGCTCAAACGCAAAATCCGTGAGTGGCGGCGCACCGCGCCGCCACTCACGGATTTTGCGATGTGAACTCAATGCGGGTTAAACTCAAGGACGATTTAGCTTTGCCAAGACTCAATTTTTATGTCTCAAAATTCTCAAGCCGTCCCACAAAATACTACTCAAATATCTGAATTATCAAAAATAGAACAGCCTGACGCATGGCTTTACGATCGCTCGGTCTTGGAATGGCTATTTAATCCCCAACTCAGTAAGCAGTTGCCATTGCCTTACCAATTCTTTGGATGGTATGCCAGACTATACTTCCAAATCACTGGCAAAAAACACCTCTGGGGCGGCAAAAAGTTATTTGGATTTTTGTCAAACCTATTTTTAGATCGTAATCGTGATCGCTATTTACACTTACAACTGGCAAATTATCAGGTATTTCTCAATCCTTCTGATATGCGCCTCTTTCAAGTGGTGAATGAGCTATCTGAACAAGATGCTGACACGCAGGTACTCACGCAACTGCTTACGGAAGGCGATACTTTCTTGGATGTAGGCGCAAATCATGGCAGTTTTGCGATCGTGGCGAGTAAATTGCTGGGGACTACAGGAATGATTGTCGCAGTCGAGCCGCAGCCTCGCTTGGCGAAGGCGATCGCGCTATCCCTCAAGGCAAATGCTTCATGTAAGTTTCAAATTCTCAATCTTGCCGTTGGCGATCGCGATGGCGAGATTGAACTACTTGTGCCAACGGGTACATCTGGCTCGGCGGGAGTGTTTCCTGAACATTCGGCGACTCACCAACATAATGTAATCAAGGTTCCACTTAGGCGATTTGATGAATTAGTGGATTGGAGAAACTTCACAGGAAAAGTTGTACTTAAACTTGATGTAGAAGGAAGTGAATGCGCTTTTCTGTTGGGTGCGAGTGCGATGATTCGGGCTTTGCATCCCCAGCTAATTATTGAGGTGCATCCCAACAGCCTCAAAGCCGCAGGTGCAACAGGCGATCGCCTCAAGGAGTTACTACAGGATCTAGGCTACAAGCACTATGCCGAAATCAAGAACTGCGATCGCATTTGCCCCCTAGACAACTTGGATACTAGCGTGCAGCGAAATGTGGTGATCATCGCTTAATCGAATGGCGGCGCTACTCGATTCTTGAGTCGGCAATAGATGAGACATGGTGCAACGCACCGTATCGCATCTATTGGTTCTTGATTTATGTTAATCTTAATAAAAAGTTAAGTTTTGTATCTCCCTTAAACCTATGCTTCGTCTCGAACACATCCAAAAAATTTATCCCACTGGCGAAGTCCTCAAAGACGTTAATTGGGAGGTCAAAACAGGCGATCGCATCGGGCTAGTTGGCGTAAATGGCGCAGGTAAGTCCACCCAACTCAAGATCATCGCAGGAGAAATTGAACCGACCGCAGGGCAGATTGTCCGTCCCAGCAGTCTCAAGATTGCCTATTTAAGTCAAGAATTTGATGTGGAAGAAACCCGCACCGTCAAACAAGAGATGTGGCAAGCCTTCCAAGAAGTGCGGGAAATTCAAAAAGAATTAGCAGTAATCCATCATCATTTGGAAAACTTGCAAGATGGCGAAGACTATGAACCGATTCTCAAAAAAATGGACCGCTTCCAGCGCCAGTTTGAAGACCATAATGGCTATGAACTAGAAAGTCGCATTGATAAATTACTGCCAGAATTAGGATTCAAAGCTGACGATGGCGATCGCTTTGTGAGCGAATATAGCGGCGGCTGGCAGATGCGAATGGGCTTAGGTAAGATATTGCTCCAGTCTCCAGACTTGTTACTGCTGGATGAACCGACCAACCACTTAGATTTAGAAACCATCGAATGGCTAGAAAAATACTTGCGATCACTGAGTACGCCGATGGTGATTGTTTCCCATGACCGCGAATTTCTAGATCGTCTTTGCACCTCCATCGTTGAAACCGAGCGCGGTGTCTCGATGACCTACTTGGGTAACTACTCCTCCTATCTCGCCCAAAAAGCCGAAGCAAGAGCCGCCCAAGGAGCCGCCTTTGAGCGTCAACAAAAATACATCGAAAAGCAACAAGTATTCGTGGATCGCTTCCGCGCAAGCGCGACCCGCAGTACCCAAGCCAAGAGCCGCGAGAAGCAACTCGACAAAATTGATCGCATCGAAGCCCCCGATAGCGATGTGCGGACTTTAAAGTTTCATTTCCCGCCTGCCTCTCGCAGTGGACGGGTCACAGTCGAAATTAAAGACCTCACCCATGCCTATGGCGAACAAATTCTATTTCTGGGGGCAAATCTGGAAATCGAAAGGGGCGATCGCGTTGCTTTCTTGGGTCCCAATGGCGCAGGCAAGTCCACACTTTTAAAAATGGTAGTGGGCAAAGAAGAGCATAACGAAGGCGAAATCAATCTTGGGCATAACGTTCTAGTTGGCTACTTCGAGCAGAATCAAGCCGAAGCCCTAGATTTACATAAAGATGTATTTCACACTATTCACGATGATTTTCCCAAGATGACCCATGAGGAAGTGCGGGGTGTACTTGGGAAGTTTCTCTTCAGTGGCGACAGCGTATTTAAAATGGTGCGCGATCTCAGTGGCGGCGAAAAAGCGAGATTAGCCCTTGCCAAGATGTTGCTGACCCCTGTGAACTTCTTGATCCTTGATGAGCCGACTAATCACCTCGATATTCCTGCCAAAGAAATGCTGGAAGCGGCACTGCGTGAATACGAAGGCACTGTCGCGGTGATCTCCCACGATCGCTACTTCATTTCACAGGTCGCTAATAAAATCATCGAAATCCGCGATGCTGAACTCTGTGTTTATGCAGGTGATTATGCTTACTACCAAGGCAAGCGAGAAGAAGAGACAAGGGAAGCGAGACACAAAGCAGAATTAGCAGCAAAAGAGGCGAAAGAAGCCGTAAAACGCGAAAAAGAAAAAGCAAAACAAGCTGAGAAACGTCAAGAAAAGCAACAACAAAAGGCGAAAGCAAAGTAATATGCAACTGGAACCAGATATGTGATGGCTCGGCTGAGCCGCACCATCACATATCTGGTTCCTGATTACAGCGCTTGGCGCTTTCCTCAAAACCAAGAAATTTTTTAAAAGGCTGGCATAGCCAGCCTTTTAAAAAATTTCTTGGACTACACCAAGCCTCAACAGGCTGTAAATTACCTTTATGTTGGATCACATTGCCAGAAAACGCAATTTGATAGAAAGTTATTCTCAAGGAGCGCGAGACTTTGAGGGATGGGATTTGCACGGATTGGATTTAAGTAAAGTGGATCTAAGCTGTGCGAATTTACGAAACGCTAATCTAGGTTTAGCCAATCTCTGGGAAGCAAACCTCTGCAATGTTGACCTGTCAGGCGCTAATTTGTCCGATGCTGACCTATGTGGAGCCACTTTACTGGATGCTGATCTCAGTAATGCCAATATCAGCCGCACTAACTTTAGCTCTGCGGGGCTGAGTGGAGTGAAATTCACGAATGTTCTATTTGATAGTGCTACTTTCCGCTTAGCCATTCTCAATTGCACAAATTTACATGGAATGGATTTTAAGAATGCTAACTTGCAAAGAGCCTATCTTCTGGAAACAAATTTATCAAATACAAATTTGAGCAACGCGAACTTACATCATGCTTTTCTGTTTCGGGCAAATTTGAGTCGTTCCAATTTACAAAATGCTGATCTTAGTGAAGCCGATCTGAGTGAGGCTAGCTTGCATGGGGCTATGCTCAAGGGAGCCAATCTCAGTGAGGTAGATCTGCGGGAAGCTGACCTTGATCGCGTCAATTTTAGTGAAGTTAATCTCCGTTTAGCAAATTTAAGTGGATTAAATCTCAGCAATATTAACTTTACCGATAGTAATCTTAGTAAAGCAACCTTACAGGGAACGATATTGCGGGGAGCTTGTTTTAATGGCGCAAATCTTTGGAATGCTGATCTAACGGGAGCCGATCTAACAGGAGCTGACCTGATAGGAGCCGATCTGCGGGGCATTAATCTGGAGGGGGCTGACCTCAAATATGCAGCCCTCGATGTGGGTTGGATATTTGAGGCGAGGCTTTATCAAACTATTCTCCCTGATGGAAACCTCTCTACTCGAACTTGCCGTCCATGAGAAGTTATTTTAAAGATTTTGTATCGGTTTGCATGAAAGATCTGTTTGTATTTCACAATGAAAACTTACTGAAGATGGCGTTAACCCATCGCTCCTATCTCCATGAAAATCCCCATATTAAGGAAGATAACGAGCGTTTGGAATTTTTAGGGGATGCAATTTTAAATTTTTTGAGTGGCTCCTATCTCTATCGTCAGCACGGTGATGTTGGAGAAGATGAACTGACCCGCCGCCGCGCCGCGCTCGTTGATGAGAGGCAATTAGCAAGCTTTGCGATCGCTCTTGGTCTTGGCGATCAAATCTTGCTAGGTCGCGGGGCTGTCCGTGAGGATGGCAGCAAGAGCGATAACCTGCTCAGTTGCGCTTTTGAGGCGATGATTGGGGCTTTTTACTTAGATCGTAATTGTGATGTAGAAGCTGTGCGCCCTGCGGTGGAGGCTTTGTTTGATTCTGTGCCGCCAGAATTGATCGATATTCGCGCTGACCTCGATGCCAAAAACCGCCTACAGGAATGGGTACAGTGGTATATCGGACATATTTTGCCAAGATATGTGACTGAAAAAGTGGGCGGAACCGATCATACGCCTGAGTTTGCGTCTAAAGTATATGTTGGCGAACGGCTCTATGGTTGCAGTATGCGGAGCTTTTCTAGCAAAAAAGAAGCTGAACGAGCCGCCGCTCTCGATGCCCTAGCTCAAATAGAAAGAATGTTATAAGCAGAAGTTGCCGCGCTTGGCGCGGCAGCTTTTATACCAATCCATAAAAGTGTGATTACACTTTTATGGATTGAAAACCAAACCCAATCTGGGTTTTTAAATAAAGAAATGGCTACGCCATTTCTTTATTTGGTGTTACTAGACTTGTTTAGGAAAAATATAGATGACAGAAGATTGGTTAATTATTGGCAAAATTGTTTCGCCGCAAGGACTCAAGGGAGAAGTGCGAATTTTATCCTATTCCGACTTTCCTGAGCGTTTTCAAAACGCAGGCAAGCGCTGGATCGCTGCTTTCGAAAAGGATGAGCCGCAGGAGATAATGCTGCTATCAGGACGTGAGATTGCGGGTAAAAAGAATTTATTTGTAATTCGACTAGAAGGAATTGACAACTGCGATCGCGCTGAGGCATTGCGTAACTATGTGATGATGATCAAGCCTAGCGATCGCCCTTACCTAGAGCCGAATGAGTACATGATTGCTGATTTGGTCGGCTGTAATGTTTACCATCAGCCTACTGGTCAGTTTTTAGGCGCAGTAATTAGCATTATTGCCGCAGGTAATGACTTGCTCGAAGTCCAACATCCTGACAATAACGAGATCGTCTTAATTCCCTTTGTCGAAGCGATCGCACCTTTTGTAGATATCCATCAAAAAAGAATTGAGATCACGCCGCCAGTAGGATTAATTGAGCATTGGCTGACTTAAAAAATGTCGGCGCGAAGCGCCGACATTTTTTATGGGAACTTATACTAATTCACAAAAGTGAGACTACACTTTTGTGAATTGAAAACCAAACTCAGTATGGTTTTTTAAGCAAAGAAATGGCGTAGCCATTTCTTTGCTTGGTATTAGATCTTTTTACCTTGGATGGAATAATCCAGCAGTTCCATCGGATGCATGAGGAGCGTACCGTTTTTTTGCAAATTCAGATGCTTCCGAATTTGTGTAATACAACCCACATTCGCCGAGGCGATTACCTTTGCGCCCGTATCGGTCAAGTTAGTTACCTTCTGTTCACCCAGCTCATGTCCCACTTCAGGCTGCAAAATATTGTAAATACCCGCACTTCCGCAACAAAGCGCCGCATCGACAGATTCCCTTAGCTGTACATTGGGGATTTGTCGTAACAAGCGCCGTGGCTCAAGGCTGATCTTCTGTCCATGCAGCATATGGCAAGCATCTTGATAGGCGATCGCCAAAGGCTGATCTTGCAAGGGCGACAGTTTGGCAGTAAGCCCAACCCGATCCAGAAATTCCTGCACATCCTTGACCTTTTGCGAAAAAGCCTTAGCTCTCTCCGCATATTGCGGATCATCTTTGAGAATATGTCCATACTCTTTGAGGGTATGCCCACAACCAGAAGCATTGATCAATACTGCATCCAAATTGAGATTGTCAAAGCTATCAATAGTTTGCCTAGCCAAATCCAGAGTTTGCGCTTCCTGACCTTGATGGTGCGACAAGGCTCCACAGCAACCCTGCAATTTGGGAATCACAACTTCGCAGCCATTGGCAGTCAATACTCGCACGGTGGCATTATTCACTTCTGGCAGAAATACCCGTTGCACACATCCCAACAACATTCCCACCCGATAACGCTTTTGTCCTTGAGCGGGAATTAACTCTGGCAAATTATCCTGAAAAGCTTGGGGCGTAAGTTCTGGCAAGATTGATTCCATCGCCGCGATTTGCTTGGGCAAATATTTTTCTAGCCAACCATGCGATCGCAATAGTTTTTGTAAACCTAATTTTTGATAAGCCAATAGGGGCGCAAGCATTACCCGCAGACGATTTGGATAGGGAAATGTGGAAAAAATGAATTGTCGTAATACTTTTTCAGGCAGCGATCGCGGATGAGTTCTTTCAACTTGAGCGCGAGTTGCTTCGATCAGTTGGTCATACTGCACACCCGACGGGCAAGTGGTGACACAAGCCAAGCATCCCAAACAAGTATCAAAATGCTGGGCGATCGCGGGCGAAAGGGGAATGTCTCCCTCATTAATTCCATCCATTAAATAGATGCGCCCCCGTGGCGAGTCAGTCTCTTTGCCGATGACACGATAACTAGGGCAAGTAGATAAACAAAATCCACAATGCACACAGGCATCAATTAATTCAGGATTAGGTGGATTTTTGCCATCAAAACTAGGGATTATTTCCTGACTATTGACAGATATATTTTCAAAACTTGACTTGTCGGAAACCTGCATATTTTAACTAATGTGATAACAGCTACTAAGATTCTATAGCCAGATTTTTCCCAAAGCCTGTAAGCCCAAACCCATACAGTCTATTGAGGCTTTGAGTAGTACAGAGAAATTTTTGAAAGCGGCGCGGAGTGCCGCTTTCAAAAATTTCTCTGGGTTCTAATTAAGCGCAAAGCGCTGTAAGAAGTATAAAAGTATCGCTCTGCGATACTTTTATACTTCTTATGGATACCAAACAAACCTGTAGTCACACTTTTATTTGGTAAGTAGCTCGGCTTAATTAAACCCAGAGTTTGTTCCGCCCGCATAGCAGGCAGAACAAACTCTAGGTTTATAGTTACTCTTTATTAGAGGGATCGCCAGCATACGGCACTGCGCCCGTAGCAGGAAAATCATCATTGCTAGGAGAAAAAATTCTAGCGATCGCATCGCTAATATATTCCACCATGCTTATAAATCTTTGTTGTAAACCGTTCATAACTATCACCTTTTGAGGAATATCTAGAGAACTCAGTTAGCTTTTTCTGTGATTTCTTGTCTAACTATGTATATCCTAATACCAAATATGTCAGGATATCTTGATTTTAAATAGACGTAATAATTGTTCTAATTTCGACATATGTTTGGTCAGTTGGTAAGGATAAAGTATGCCCCTAGCAGAGTTTGTGATTCGCTTAATTACGGCATTCTTTCTCGGTTCAATTTTGGGACTAGAGCGTCAATGGCGACAGCGCATTTCGGGGCTACAGACCAATGCCACCAATGCCTTAGTTGCCGTAGGATCTTGTTTATTTGTGATGATTGCAGCCATGACTCCCAGCGATTCTAGTCCCACCAGAATTACCGCTCAAATTGTTTCGGGAATTGGATTTTTAGGTGGTGGCGTGATTTTGCGAGATGGACTGACCGTGAGAGGGTTAAATACAGCCGCTACGTTGTGGTGTGCCGCCGCAATTGGCTCTTTGACTGGATCAGGATTTACGCCAGAAGCTCTTGTAGGAACTTTGACGATCGTACTTGCTAACTTACTGTCACACCCATCAACACATCGCAATCAGCCCTATGCGGCGATCAGCAAAAATTCTCAAATTAATTATTCCTGTCGTCTTACTTGTGCGGTGAACAATGCAGCATTCGCACGTCTGCTGTTTATACAAGCTATTGAAAATGCTCAATTGAGTTTGAATTCACTATCCAGCAGTCTTTTAGAAGATAATCCCGTTCTGATTGATATTAAAGCTGAAATCTCAAGTGAAGGACGAAATGACATCTTGGTAGAAAAAATAATCGACCGATTGATCACAGAATTGCAAATATTTTCTATTAGTTGGCACATCATCGAAAAATAGCCTTGATATTTACTCTGTATCAGAAGCTGCCAAATCCTAAAATTTATTATTGAATGGGGCAGTTTTGAGGGAAAATATATCTGAATGCGTACAAATTTTTAAAGCAATTGTAATTATGGTCGCTGCACCCTCGAAACCTCAAACCCTTGAGACACTCTGCATTAACTCCATCCGTTTCTTATCGATCGATGCGGTCGAAAAGGCAAAATCTGGTCACCCCGGTCTGCCGATGGGCGCAGCACCAATGGCTTTTGTGCTGTTCGATCAGTTTTTAAAGTTTAATCCTAAAAATCCTAAGTGGGTCGATCGCGATCGCTTCGTCCTCTCCGCAGGACATGGCTGTATGTTGCAATATTCTTTGCTGCACCTGACTGGCTATGACAGCGTCAGCATCGAAGACATCAAAAATTTCCGTCAATTGGGAAGCCCTACTCCTGGACACCCTGAAAACTTTGAAACCGCAGGTGTCGAAGTCACCACAGGTCCTCTTGGTCAAGGTGTTGGTAATGCCGTTGGTTTGGCGATCGCTGAAGCACACCTAGCAGCGCGTTTTAATAAGCCTGGTCACAATATTGTCGATCACTATACCTATGTGATCCTTGGTGATGGTTGCAACATGGAAGGCATTGCTTCGGAAGCAGCTTCCTTGGGCGGACACCTCAAGCTCGGCAAGCTGATCATGATGTATGACAGCAACAGCATCTCCATTGACGGCAGCACCGACTTAGCCTTCACTGAAGATGTGGCTATGCGTTACGAAGCTTATGGTTGGCACGTTGTCAAGGTCGCTGATGGTAACGAAGATTTGGAGGCGATCGCCAAAGCACTTGCCGAAGCAAAATCCGTCACCGACAAGCCTAGCTTGCTCGTTGTCACCACCACCATCGGTTATGGCTCTCCTAAGAAAGCTGGTACATCGGGCGTTCACGGTGCGGCTCTCGGCGGCGATGAAGTTGCGGCAACTCGCGGCAACCTCGGTTGGGAATACGCGCCCTTTGAAGTTCCTGCTGATGCCTATACCCGTTTCCGTCAAGCTGTTGATAAGGGTGCTAAGGCTGAGGCTGAATGGAATGAGCGCTTTGCTGCTTACGAAAAAGCCTATCCTGCCGAAGCTGCGGAATACAAACGCATCATGGCTGGTGAACTTCCTGAAGGTTGGGAAAAAGCCCTTGAGCCTGTTGCTCAAAAGGAAACTTCCACCCGTCTTCTTTCCGAAGCTTGCTTGAATGCTTTGTCCCCTGTACTTCCAGAATTTTTGGGCGGTTCGGCTGACTTGGCTCACTCCAACATGACCTATGTTAAGGGGCTTGCCGACTTCCAACATGGATCTTACGAAGGTCGCAACTTCCGCTTTGGTGTACGTGAACACGCCATGGGCGCAATCCTGAATGGAATGTCTCTCCACGGAGGCACAATCCCTTATGGTGCAACTTTCCTCGTGTTTGCTGACTATATGCGTGGCGCAATGCGTCTCTCGGCATTGTCAGAGATTGGCGTGCTGTACATCCTCACCCACGACTCCGTAATGCTTGGTGAAGATGGTCCCACTCACCAACCCGTAGAAACCCTCGCTTCTTTGCGTGTAATTCCTAACTCCTTGACTATTCGTCCTGCCGATGCCAATGAAACCGTTGCCGCTTACCAAGTGGCGATCGCCAATCGTAAGCGTCCTAGTTTCCTAGCCTTCACTCGTCAAAACGTGAAGAACCTTGCTGGTACTTCCATCGAAGGCGCGAAGAAAGGTGCTTACACCGTTATTGATGCAGCTAATCCTGACTTGATCTTGATTGCTACAGGTTCGGAACTTGAGTTGGCAACTAAGGCAGCCGCAATCTTTGCGGAAGAAGGTAAGGCAGTACGCGTTGTTTCGATGCCTTGTCAAGAACTCTTCAATGAGCAATCTGATGAGTACAAAGAATCCATACTTCCTGCATCGGTCAAGAAGCGCGTCAGTGTTGAAGCTGGTAGCACCTTTGGCTGGCACAAGTATGTTGGCTTTGAAGGCGCGGCGATCGGTATGGATACCTTCGGTGTTTCGGCACCTGGTCCTATTGGCTATGCCAAGTTTGGCTTCACCGTTGATAACGTTGTGGCAACTGCTCGCAAAGTTCTCGGTTAATTAAGTATTGATACAAAAAAGGGCGCACTAAGTGCGCCCTTTTTTGTGTCTAAGGCTAGAATATATCCATAAATGTTTAGAACGACTACTACAAAGCAATGGCAACTTTAGAGATGATTGTCAGTGAGCTAAGTACAGGACAGCAACTTAATGGAGTTAAAGAATGCTTCAGAATTAGCGTGAAGATCGAAGATGATATGCCGAAGGAAATCAAAACCAAGGCGAAAAATACTTTTAGGTAGCCGACCATGCTTTTTGGGCTTGAGGGGATTAAGTTGAGCAAGCCAAAGCCCAGAAGAAAAAGCCCAACATAAAGCGAGAGTAAGCAACGCAATGAGCTTAGAGAGGCGCTCGGAGTCTTGAAGATGAGTAGACTCCAAACAAAAGCCACGGGTTTTAAAACAGC
>MNZA01000134.1:31382-45878 GCA_001873375.1 Oscillatoriales cyanobacterium CG2_30_44_21 | reverse complement strand
CCCCCCTATTTATGGGCTAAGCTATACATAACTTTACAAAGCGATCTAGTTGCCATGACTGCAAATGTTTTAGTCAAAGATGATTTCAGCCCTAATTCTAAAAGTTCTAGAGATCAGCGATCGCAAGTTTTACCTGCGGGGGGGCAAGATCCTGAACGTTTTGATTGGCTAGAGGCATGGTATCCCGTTTTTTATACAGAAGACTTAGACAAAACTAAGCCCAATAAATTCACACTATTAGAAAGAGATTTAGTAATTTGGTGGGATCGTCACACAACCGCTTGGAAAGTTTTTGACGATCGCTGTCCCCATCGCTTAGTGCCGCTATCCGAAGGCAGAATCGCTGAAGATGGACTTTTAGAATGTCCTTATCACGGCTGGGCATTTAAAAGTGATGGTAGTTGCGATCGCATCCCCCAACAACCAGAAAATGGCGCGGCTCACACCTCAAAAAGAGCCTGTGTTGCCACCTTACCCGCCTCTGAGCGTCAAGGATTACTATTTGTCTATGCGGGCAAGCCTGAAAATGCGCCCCAAACCAAAATTCCAATTATTGAGCCTTTAGAAACTAATTCAGACAAATGGACGATCCTCAGGACTTTTCGCGATCTGCCCTACGATGCGATTACTTTGCTAGAAAATGTTCTTGATGCCAGTCATTTACCCTTTACCCATCATAAGTCTGTGGGCAACCGTGCCAACGCGGCTCCAATGATTTTAGATGTGGCGGAATCGGATAAATTTG
This sequence comes from Oscillatoriales cyanobacterium CG2_30_44_21, assembly GCA_001873375.1. Lineage (GTDB taxonomy): Bacteria > Cyanobacteriota > Cyanobacteriia > Pseudanabaenales > Pseudanabaenaceae > Pseudanabaena. The sequence goes on along the minus strand of MNZA01000134.1, from coordinate 45,133 downwards.
GGTTTAAAGGAATATGGGAAGAAGGACCCAGACGCGGCAAACTAGGTCGCCAAGACACAACTTTTATTGCACCTTCCTTAATGTGGCATGACCTCACCTCTAAACAATTTGGTCGGACGATGACGGTAGTGTATGCCACGCCGACTCGCAAAGGCGAATGTCGATTATTTGCCATATTTCCTTTTCAATTCAGTTCTGCAATTCCCAAATTTTTTATTAGCAATACCCCGCGCTGGTACTCCCACATTGGGCAGAACGGAATTTTAGAAGATGATCAAATCTTTTTACATTATCAAGAACGCTATTTAGAAAAAGCCCTTGATAAGTTAGAAAATAATGGCAATTATGCCAAGGCTTTTTACTTGGCAACCCAAGCCGATACCTATGTCTCAGAACTAAGAAAATGGGTCGATCGCTACCAAGCAAATCCTTTTGGCGATCAAAAACTAAAACCTGCCCTATCCAAACCAGTTCTGCTAGATCGCTACCATTCCCATACTTCTAATTGTGCGAGCTGTAGCAAAGCGCTGAAAAACACTCGTAAGCTTAAATCTGTAAGTCTGGCGATCGCCGCAGTAGCTTGGACAATTAGCCCTTTAATTGGCTTTATAGTTGCACCAAATAATCTAACCTTGATTTTGCTGAGTTCTGCCATTGCCATAATTGCGATATTTGTATGGCTGATTTGTCAAAACCTAGAGCAGAAATTTATCTACGGTCAAGAAATCCCATTACGCAACCTTTCCTAACCAGCAGCGCGGCGGAGCCGCGCTACTGGTTGATTTAGATAAACTTGCCCAAAATCATTAAGCTTTGCTCTACTCCATCTAGCTCCGCAACTTGTGGCAAAAATCCCCACTCTACAAAACCCTGCCGCTTAAACAATCGGCAACTAGCCGCATTGTGAGCAAATACAAAGCCCACCAGTTTTGATATGGCAAGCTTTGGACAAGCCGCGATCGCATAACTAAGCAACTGCTGCCCAACACCCTTGCCTTGCCATTCAGGATCGACATAAACACTGACTTCCGCCGTTTTGTGATAAGCAGGACGACCATAAAACATTTGTAAACTAAGCCAACCAATTATTTTTTCATTTTGATCACCTGAAATATCGAGATCGCCAATTGTGATTACCCAAACTGGATAGCGAGCGTCATGAGAACGAAACCATGCGCGGCGACTTTCCACGGTAATCGGTTTTAGATCAGCCGTAGCAAGCCGCGATGGAATCGCCGCGTTATAAATTTCAATAATTTGCGGTAAATCTACCTCTACCGCTAGCCGAATTTTCATACTCCCTTCCGATTGAATAATAGTGATGTGCGGCAAAGCCACACATCACTATTATTCAATCGATAGGAACGCACCTATTCAGGCACAGAATCCATTTTGGCAAACCCAATAATTTGCATCTTCCCTTCAGTCACTTCCAATTTCAAGACCCGAGCCGTAATTCCTCTTGCCTCCAGTTGACGTAAATCTAGTAACTTATTTAAGCCTTCTGCAAAAGCCTTAGTAATGCGCTCAGGCACAGGAGTACCCGCCAATTCAATCTTTGGATCGACAATCCGCAATCTCGTACCACCCAAAATTTTCAATTCAGCATTTACAGACACGTCAAGCTTAGTGGGACTAGGCTTTGCGCTGCTTGACTGAGACTGCAACGTTGCGGATAAACGAATGCGATCGCCCCCTAAAAAAGTTACCTCTGGATTAACTAAGTCAAGGATCTCAGAAGTTCCCCTATTAGTGCCACTAATATCAATACTCAACCCTTTAAATGAAGATTGAATAGTTGGCGATCGCAACGCCGCATTTATGTCTGCTGAATTTAAGACGATTCTCAGAGCCGCTTGCAGAGGCTGGCGCAAAGCAATTTTGCCTGATTGCAGTGCACTCGGGTCAATACTAATCGGATCTGTCTCAAAATCCACTTCTTCAATTCTTAAAAACTCTAAAACATAAATATTACGAGCCGCCACCCGAATCCGATCAACCTTACCCAAGAGAATCTGATAGTTAGGCGCATTATCGACCCTAACCTCCAAAATCTCCGCCTTGACAACCTGCGATCGCAAAAAATCTGTGGCAACCCGATCAATTACAATTCCTGGAGAACCTGCTAAGCCTAAAAATGTTGTCAAAAGCCCCGCAAATAATTCCATAACTGCAACCTGAATCACCCAAACATCATACAGCGCTTTGCGCCGTCCCTTATTCGCTATACCATTCTGAAAATCGAAAATGTGCTTGACAGTAAATGTAAATGTAAGCTACAATTGTATGCTTATGCGTAGAATCAAAAATACGCATATGATCCGCCCACTAAAACTGCAGTCATTAGTGCATGAATAAGCCAACTCTTGTTACTCCTGCCTTCGTTCTACCAGATCTTGTAGAAATCCAGCGGGAGAGTTTTCGATGGTTCCTAGAAGAAGGACTTATTGAAGAGCTTGAGAGTTTTTCACCGATTACAGATTATACAGGCAAAATGGAACTCCATTTCATTGCCAAAGATTACAAACTCAAGCGTCCTAAATATAGTGTTGATGATTCCAAGCGTCGTGATGCAACCTATGCCGTACAAATGTACGTCCCCACGCGACTAATTAATAAAGAGACGGGAGAAATTAAAGAGCAAGAAGTTTTCATTGGTGATCTGCCTTTAATGACAGATCGTGGAACTTTTATTATTAATGGTGCTGAACGGGTAATTGTCAACCAGATTGTTCGTAGCCCTGGGGTATATTACAAGCAAGAAATCGATAAAAACGGTCGCCGTACATACAATGCCAGTCTAATTCCCAACAGAGGCGCTTGGCTGAAGTTTGAGACTGATAAGAATGACTTGGTTTGGGTAAGGATTGACAAAACCCGTAAGCTTTCCGCTCAAGTACTGCTTAAAGCGATTGGGCTTAGTGATGCCGAAATTCTCGATGCACTCACTCACCGTGAATACTTCCAAAAGACCATCGACAAAGAAGGTCAGTTTGATGAAGATGAAGCTCTCAAAGAACTTTATCGTAAATTAAGACCTGGCGAACCTCCTACCGAGTCTGGTGGTCGTGAACTGCTGCGATCGCGCTTCTTTGACCCCAAACGCTACGATTTGGGCAAAGTTGGTCGTTACAAGATCAACAAGAAGCTCCGTCTAAATACCCCTGACACCATGAGGGTACTGACTGAGAAAGACATTCTCACAGCCATCAATTACTTGATCAATCTCAAGTTTGACATCGGCGAAATAGATGACATCGATCACTTAGGCAATCGCCGAGTACGTTCCGTTGGTGAACTTCTGCAAAACCAAGTCCGAGTTGGTTTAAATCGTCTTGAAAGAATCATCCGTGAAAGGATGACTGTTTCTGATGTTGATTCTTTAACTCCCGCATCTCTGGTTAACCCCAAACCCTTAGTCGCGGCGATCAAAGAATTCTTTGGTTCCAGTCAACTGTCTCAGTTCATGGATCAAACTAATCCTCTGGCTGAGCTTACCCACAAGCGTCGTCTTAGCGCCTTAGGACCTGGTGGTTTGACTCGTGAACGTGCAGGTTTTGCTGTGCGCGACATTCACCCTAGTCACTACGGTCGTATCTGCCCCATTGAGACACCAGAAGGACCAAACGCTGGTCTGATTGGCTCCCTTGCGACTCACGCCCGTGTCAATCAATATGGTTTCATCGAAACTCCATACTATGCAGTTGAAAGCGGGAAGGTTCTTAAAAACCAAGAGCCAATCTACATGACTGCCGATGAGGAAGACGAATTTCGAGTTGCCCCTGGGGACGTAGCCACAAATAATGAAGGCTATATCTTTAGCGAAATTGTGCCGATTCGTTATCGTCAAGAATGGGGTACAGCCACACCCGAAGAAATTGACTATGTAGCCGTTTCTCCTGTGCAGATTATTTCTGTAGCAACATCATTAATTCCTTTTCTGGAACATGATGATGCTAACCGCGCTCTGATGGGGTCAAATATGCAGCGTCAAGCAGTTCCTCTGCTCCGACCTGAGCGTCCTTTAGTAGGTACTGGCTTAGAAGCCCAAGCAGCCAGGGACTCAGGGATGGTGATCGTTTCGAGAGTCACAGGCGAAGTTTCCTACGTCTCCGCCGATGAGATTCGGGTTAAAGCCGATGACACAGGATTAGAAAGTATTTACCGCTTACAAAAGTATCAAAGATCAAACCAAGATACCTGTTTGAATCAGCGTCCATTGGTTTGGGTCGGTGACACCGTAGTTGCGGGGCAGGTACTAGCTGACGGCTCAGCTACTGAAGGCGGCGAAATTGCCCTTGGTCAAAACATTCTTGTAGCCTATATGCCTTGGGAAGGCTATAACTACGAAGACGCAATTTTGATCAACGAGCGCTTGGTGATTGATGATGTTTACACCTCAATTCACGTTGAAAAATACGAAATTGAGGCACGTCAGACCAAGTTAGGGCCTGAAGAAATAACCCGTGAAATCCCTAACGTTGGTGAAGAATCTCTTCGCAACTTAGATGAACAGGGAATTATCCGCACTGGTGCTTGGGTGAGTTCGGGTGAGATTTTAGTTGGCAAAGTTACACCCAAGGGTGAGTCCGACCAGCCACCAGAAGAAAAGCTTTTGAGAGCAATCTTTGGTGAAAAAGCTAGGGATGTACGGGACAATTCTCTCCGAGTTCCCAATGGTGAAAAGGGTCGAGTCGTTGATGTACGCGTATTTACTCGCGAACAGGGAGACGAACTTCCTCCAGGTGCAAATATGGTTGTGCGGGTCTATGTCGCTCAAAAGCGGAAGATCCAAGTCGGCGACAAAATGGCTGGTCGCCACGGCAACAAGGGAATCATCTCGCGCATTTTGCCTAAAGAAGATATGCCTTTCTTGCCCGATGGAACTCCCCTTGATATCGTACTTAACCCTCTTGGCGTACCTTCACGGATGAATGTGGGGCAAGTCTTTGAGTGCCTTCTCGGTTGGGCTGCGGAAAACCTAAATGCTCGCTTCAAAATTATACCTTTCGATGAAATGTATGGAGAAGAAGCATCTAGGGAGCTGGTACATGGTCAACTTGAACACGCAAGGACGCATACTGGGAAAAATTGGATTTTCAACGATGCGTTTCCAGGCAAGCTAACTGTCTACGATGGTCGTACTGGCGAAGCTTTCGATCAACCAGTGACTGTGGGTAAAGCATATATGCTGAAACTAGTCCACTTAGTTGACGACAAAATTCACGCTCGTTCCACTGGTCCTTACTCGCTAGTTACGCAGCAGCCCCTCGGTGGTAAAGCCCAACAGGGTGGTCAGCGTTTTGGAGAAATGGAAGTTTGGGCTTTGGAAGCCTTTGGAGCTGCCTACATTCTTCAAGAACTGCTCACAGTTAAGTCTGACGACATGACTGGTCGTAATGAAGCTCTCAACGCGATCGTTAAAGGTCACGCGATTCCTCGTCCTGGTACTCCCGAATCGTTCAAGGTGTTGGTGCGAGAGCTTCAGTCATTATGTCTAGATGTCTCCGTGCATAAACTGTCTGACGACGGTAGCAATCAAGATACCGAAGTTGATTTGATGGTAGATACTGGCTCCCGCCGCACCCCAAATCGTCCTACCTACGAATCTGCCTATAGAGGCGATATCAACTTTGACGAGGATGACGATTAGCTGTACCAAATAAAGAAATGGCGTAGCTCTTTCTTTATTTGAAAACCAAACCCAGTATGGTTTTCAAATAAAGAAAAGTGTAGTCACACTTTTGTGAATCGGTATTAACCGCTAGCTAGTGAAAAGCTGTCATCTTTTAGTTAGACAGCTTTTCACTAGCTCAGTAAGCAAGCATTTGAAAAGCTAAGAGCTAATGGCGTTTAGACATTAGCTATCTACCTGAAGAAATTAATTTAAGGACGTTACAACGTATGGCGAAAGTGGAACAGCGATTTGACTATGTCAAGATTGGCTTGGCATCACCCGATCGCATTCGTAAATGGGGTGAGCGAGTTTTGCCCAACGGCAGTTTGGTTGGCGAAGTTACCAAGCCTGAGACTATTAATTACCGCACACTCAAGCCAGAGATGGATGGGTTATTTTGCGAAAGAATTTTTGGACCAGCCAAAGATTGGGAATGCCATTGTGGTAAGTACAAACGAGTCCGCCATCGCGGTATCGTTTGCGAGCGCTGTGGGGTTGAGGTAACCGAGTCACGGGTACGTCGTCATCGCATGGGATTCATTAAACTGGCAGCTTCTGTCACTCATGTCTGGTATCTCAAGGGTATTCCCAGCTACATGGCAACCTTGCTAGATATGCCCCTGCGCGATGTCGAACAAATCGTTTATTTCAATGCTTATGTCGTCCTTAACCCTGGGCTTCAATCGGAAGTAGATGGCGTAATTGTGTCGGTCAACAGTCGTGAGATTCGTATACGCGGTGTTGACGGTGTTGAAAGAGCATATCAGCTTCATCCTAAACACGTCTCAACAATGGTTGAAGGCAAGGTTGTGGAAGCTGGCGAAGTACTAGCTGGAGCCTATGGCTTGTCTTATAAGCAATTGCTAACTGAAGATCAATGGATTGATTTAGAAGACCAAATCTATGCTGAAGATCCTGTACTAGATGGCATTGAGGTCGGCATTGGCGCAGAAGCAATCAAGCAACTATTGCAAAATATCAACCTTGAGAAAGAAGCTGAGCGTCTTCGCAACGACATTGAGAACTCGAAGGGACAGAAACGAGCCAAACTAATCAAGCGCCTACGGGTAGTTGACAACTTTGTGGCGACTGGCTCCAAGCCTGATTGGATGGTTTTAGATGTAATTCCTGTGATTCCTCCTGATTTGCGTCCGATGGTGCAGTTAGATGGCGGTAGATTTGCAACCAGCGACTTGAATGATCTTTACCGTCGTGTGATCAACCGCAATAATCGCCTTGCCCGTTTGCAAGAAATTCTTGCGCCTGAAATTATTGTCCGTAATGAAAAGCGGATGTTGCAAGAAGCGGTGGATGCGCTCATTGATAATGGTCGACGTGGACGTACCGTGGTCGGTGCAAATAATCGTCCTCTTAAATCTTTGTCAGATATTATTGAAGGTAAGCAAGGTCGTTTCCGTCAGAACTTGCTGGGTAAACGGGTTGACTATTCGGGTCGTTCTGTAATTGTTGTAGGTCCTAATCTCAAGATTCACCAGTGCGGTTTGCCCAAGGAAATGGCGATCGAGCTATTTCAGCCCTTTGTAATTCATCGTCTGATTAAGACGGGATTGGTAAACAACATCAAGGCAGCGAAGAAACTAATCCAACGCAATGATCCATCGGTATGGGATGTGTTGGAAGATGTGATTCGTGAGCATCCTGTGATGTTGAACCGCGCTCCGACACTTCACCGTTTGGGGATTCAAGCTTTTGAGCCATTACTGGTTAGCGGTCGGGCGATTCAACTGCACCCTCTTGTTTGCCCAGCCTTTAACGCTGACTTTGATGGCGACCAAATGGCGGTTCATGTGCCTCTGTCGATTGAGGCTCAGGCTGAAGCAAGACTGTTAATGCTTGCATCAAATAACATTCTTTCGCCTGCTACTGGTCGCCCGATTGTGACTCCCAGCCAAGACATGGTTTTGGGCTGTTATTATCTCACCACCGAGAATCCTTACAAGCAAAAAGGAGAAGGTCGTTATTTTGCCAATTTTAACGATGTGGTGATGGCTTATGAACAGGGTGAACTGGATATTCATGCAAATATCTGGGTGCGTTTCCAAGGTGTCGTAGAAGGTCAGGGCGAAGAACGCGATGACGAAGATCCTAAGGTAACGGTTTTAGAGGATGGCACAAAAGTTAAAGAGTTCGCTTTCCGTCGTATTCGTGAGGATGCGGAAGGAGGATTAATTTCTCAATACATTAAGACCACCCCTGGACGGGTGATTTTCAATCAAGCAATTTATGCTTCCTTAGCTAGCTAGTTTAGCTTCCGTCTTCTGTTAACAGAGGGAAATGACAATTGGGTTTCTCCCTTGAGAAGTCCAATTGTCAAAATCAATTATTTAAAAGATTATTTAGCAGCTTACATACTATGGCAAATTTCACGACTGGCAGCACGGATTCGCCTGAAAATAATAAGCCTCAGCGCTTTATTAACCGCACGATTGACAAGGGGCAACTTAAAAAGTTAATTGCATGGGCTTTTACGCACTATGGAACCACTAGCGCGGCGATCGTTGCCGATCAGTTGAAAGCGCTAGGATTTCGCTATGCGACTCAGGCTGGCGTATCCATCAGTATTGAAGATTTACAGGTTCCTGCTACTAAGAAAGCCTTGCTAGCGGCGGCGGAACAGGAAATTGAAGAGACTGAAAGTCGCTATACCAGAGGTGAAATTACTGAGGTTGAGCGTTTTCAGAAAGTAATTGATACTTGGAACGTGACCAATGAGAACCTCAAGGATGAGGTGGTTAAAAACTTTAAGAGCAACAATCCGCTCAACTCTGTGTACATGATGGCGTTCTCGGGTGCGCGTGGAAATATTTCACAGGTGCGTCAGTTGGTGGGTATGCGCGGATTGATGGCTGACCCTCAAGGGGAAATCATCGATTTACCGATTAAGACAAATTTCCGTGAAGGCTTGACCGTTACCGAGTACATTATTTCTTCCTATGGTGCGCGGAAGGGGTTAGTTGACACGGCGTTACGCACAGCCGATTCGGGATACCTCACCCGCCGATTAGTCGATGTGTCGCAGGATGTGATTGTTCGGGAGAATGATTGCGGTACGACTCGCGGTATTCGCTTGAAAGCGATGCGTGATGGGGAAAAGACGTTGATTAAGTTGTCCGATCGCCTATTTGGTCGAGTGGCGGCTGAAGACATTGTTAACCCCAAAACGGGTGAAGTAATCGTTATGCGTAATCAGGAAATATCGGAAGATCTTTCCTTGGCGGCTCAAAAGGCTGGTGTCGAGGAAGTCTGTGTCCGCTCTGCCTTTACCTGTGAATCGACTCGCTCAGTTTGTCAGATGTGTTACGGCTGGAGCCTTGCCCATGCGGAGTTAGTGGACATCGGTGAAGCGGTGGGCATTATCGCGGCTCAGTCTATCGGTGAGCCTGGTACACAGTTGACGATGCGTACTTTCCACACGGGTGGTGTGTTTACTGGGGAAGTTGCGGAGCAGCAACGCGCTCCTTTTGAGGGCAGTATTAAATATAGTAAAAAGCTGAAGGTACGCCCGATGCGTACTCGTCACGGTGAGGATGCCTTCATCGTGGAGTCCAATGGTGACTTTATCTTGGAAGGCTCTGAAGGGAAGCGGACTTATGCCGTAACGCAAGGTTCTACGCTGCTGGTGCGTGAGGGTCAGGAGGTCATTAAGAATCAACTTATGGCTGAGGTTTCGGCTACTGGTAAAACTTCTCGTAAAACTACTGAAAAAGCGACTAAGGCGCTGAATACTGGTCTAGCAGGTGAAGTTTTATTCTCCGACCTTGCCATTGAGGAGAAGAAAGACCGCCAAGGCAACACTAGCTATGTGGCTCGTGGTGAAAAGGGTCGGGTTTGGGTTTTGGCTGGTGAAGTTTACAACTTACCTCCTGGGGCTGAGCCAACTGTTAAAAATGAAACTTTTGTACAAGAGGGCGATGTCCTCGCCGAAACCCGCTTGATTACTGAGCATGGTGGTGTTGTTCGTCTTAGTGAAGAAGATAGCCGCCACAATCGCGAAGTTGAGATTATTACTGCTTCTGTGGTTTTAGATCAGGCGATCGTCAAAGAAGAAAGTTACCAAGGTCGTGAGCATTATGTGCTGGAAACTCAGGGCGGTCAAAACTTCTCTCTGAAGGCTTCTCCAGGGACAAAGTTGATTAACAATCAAGTTGTGGCTGAGTTGATTGATGACACTTATCAAACTAAGAGTGGTGGCATCATCAAGTTTGCGGGTGTGGAAGTTGCTAAGCGCAGTAAGGGGAAGCAGGGCTACGAAGTGGTCAAAGGCGGTACTTTGCTGTGGATTCCTGAAGAGACTCACGAAGTCAATAAAGATGCTTCTTTGTTGATGGTTGAAGAAAATCAGTTTATTGAGGCTGGTACGGAAGTTGTTAAGGATATTTTTAGCCAAACCGCAGGGGTGGTGGAAGTATTCCAAAAGAATGATATCCTTCGAGAAATCGTGATTAAGCCAGGTGATTTACATTTGGTTGATGATCCGCAAACGGCGATGCAGAAGAATGGTTCTTTGGCTTATCCTGGCACAGAGATTATGCCTGGGCTAAGTTCACCTGAGTTGCGTTATGTGGAATATCTGGACTCTACGGAGGGACCTGCCTTGCTGTTACGTCCTGTTGAAGAGTACCAAGTACCTGATGTACCAACAGTGCCTAGCCAAGAGTCGGTCAATCAAGAGGGTCGCTCGATTGGTTTGCGGGCCGTGCAGAGGATTCCTTATAAGGATGGCGATCGCGTGAAGGCGATCGACAGTGTTGAGTTACTCAAAACTCAATTGCTGCTAGAAGTTGATACTGACGCGCCCCAATTGGCTGCTGATATTGAATTTATTCCTAACGAGCAAGATCCTGGCAGTTTACGTTTGCAATTAGTGATTTTGGAATCGCTGGTGATTCGTCAAGACAATTCTGGCGATCCTGCTCACAGCAACTCGCGGACAAGATTGTTGGTGAATGACGGCGATCGCATTGCTCCTGGGGCGGTCGTTGCTAGAACCGAGATTCTCAGCAAAAAGCCAGGGCAGTTACGCGGTATCCGTCATGGCTCAGAGGTAGTTCGCCGCGTGCTGATAGTTACTGAGGCTGATTGCATTATTACTGACTGCCCAAATCCTACTGTCAAGGTGGGAGACTTACTGAGGTCAGGTGATGAAATTGGTGAAGGGATTATCACGCAAGAATCGGGACAGGTTTTAAAGATTGACAACAATCAAGTTACTGTCCGTATTGGTCGCCCTTACCTTGTATCTCCTGGTGCGTTGCTGCAAATTCATGATGCTGACCTTGTACAAAGGGGAGACAACATTGCTTTGCTGGTGTTTGAACGCGCTAAGACAGGAGACATCATCCAAGGTTTGCCTCGTATTGAAGAGCTTTTAGAAGCTCGTAAGCCAAAGGAAATGTGCATATTGTCGCGAACATCTGGCACTGCTCAAGTGACCTACGATGCGGACGATAATCCTGAAGTCAAAATTCTTGGCGATGACGGGGTCTTGGATGATGACTACTCGTTCAATGCTGGACAGAGTGTAATTATTTCTGATGGTCAGAAGGTTTCGGCTGGTGAAGCCATTACCGATGGACCTGCAAATCCCCATGACATTTTGGACATCTACTTCCAAGCTTACAAAGAATCGCTTGGAGTAAGGAAAGCAGCTTTAATTGGTTTACAGAAAGTTCAAGAATTCTTGATGAATGAAGTGCAATCTGTCTACCAATCTCAAGGTGTAGACATTTCTGACAAGCACATTGAGGTAATTGTTAAGCAAATGACCTCCAAGGTTCGCATTGAAGACGGTGGTGATACTACGCGTCTTCCTGGGGAGCTAGTGGAGTTGCATCAAGTGGAACAGATTAATGAGGCGATGGAAATCACGGGTGGCGCACCTGCTGACTACACGCCTGTGTTGATGGGTATCACTAAGGCAAGTTTGAACACTGATAGCTTTATCTCGGCAGCTAGTTTCCAAGAGACAACTCGTGTCCTCACGGAAGCGGCGATTGAAGGTAAGTCTGATTGGTTGCGTGGCTTAAAGGAGAACGTGATTATCGGTCGTTTGATTCCTGCGGGTACGGGCTTTAATGCTTACGATACGCCGATTGTGGAAGTGGATAACGGCTATGAATCTGAGCTTGGTTATGACGAAGAGGCTGATGATGTGATCATTGATGATCATACGGCGCGAAACTATCAAATTATTGAGCCTCGCGTTGAACCGATTCGTGTGATTGACAAGCCTCGGAGTCGCCGCAGCTTTGATGATGAGCTAGTCGACGATGACGTGGAGTTTGAAGATGATGATCTTGATGATGATGATGATGACTTCGATGATGAAGACTAACTAATAAAAAGCGGCACAGAGTGCCGCTTTTTATTAGACAAAGGGCGGTGCTTCGCGCTGGCACTTGATTTTTAGAAAGCGAAAATGGCTACGCCATTTTCGCTTTTGCTATAAGATTAGATTCAAGCAACATCAAAGCAAGCATGAAGTATCAAGCCCGCATATTTATCACCCTCCGCCCATCAGTTCTCGATCCCGCAGGTACGGCAGTGCAGTCTGCTCTGAAACAAATGGATTATCACGTTGATTCTGTCCGCATTGGTAAGTATGTGGAAATTGCTCTTGAGGCAAAGGATGACGCAGAGGCTACCCAAAAACTTGATGAAGCTGCTGATAAGCTACTGGCTAATCCTGTAATCGAAGATTATCGTTTTGAGTTTACTCAGGTCGTCTAGGAATTACGAATATGAAATTTGGTATTTTAGTTTTTCCAGGCTCCAATTGCGATCGCGATGTGGCGACAGTTACTAGTGGTATCTTGCAGCAGCCGACTAGATTAATTTGGCACAGTGATACTGATTTGAGTGATTGCGATGTTGTGGTTGTTCCCGGGGGATTTAGCTATGGTGACTATCTGCGCTGTGGCGCGATCGCTAGATTTGCACCCGTAATGCGATCGCTACAGGAACACGCTGCTAAGGGCAAATATGTACTGGGTATTTGTAACGGATTTCAGATTTTAACTGAGTCGGGACTATTGCAAGGGGCATTAGTGCGTAACCGTGATCTGCATTTTATTTGCGATCGCACACCTCTACGAGTGGAACGAAATGATTTGGTATTTACGCAAAAATATCAAAAGCACCAAGTAATTAGTTTACCGATCGCTCACGGCGAAGGTTGTTATTTTGCTGATGCTGACACGCTTAAAGAGCTTGAAGATAATCAGCAGGTTGTGTTTCGTTATTGCGATGCGATCGGCAATGTCACGGATGACTCGAACCCCAATGGCTCCCTAAATAACATTGCAGGAATTACCAACAAACAAGGCAATGTGATTGGCATGATGCCCCACCCAGAACGAGCCGCCGATAGAGTTATTGGTGGTATTGATGGTAAAGCTTTATTTGAAGGACTGATTTCAGGTTTGTTGATCAATGCCTAGCCTGTATTTAATTCGCCATGGGATTGCTGAGGAGCGCGGCACTCAGGTCGATGACAACCTGCGATCGCTAACCGATGAGGGACATAAAAAAACTAAGCAAGTTGCTAAGCGTCTTTATGATTTAGGGCTGCGTTTTGATCTATTACAAACTAGTCCCCTAGTTCGCGCCCAGCAAACCTCGGAAATTTTTGCCAATACATTTAACTGCCCTGTACAACAGTCAGCCGAACTTGCTCCCGAAGGAAGGCTAGAAACATGGCTTACTTGGGCAAGTGAGTGGATTTCTCAACATCCTCATCCTGCCAAGGCTTCATTAGGAATCATTGGGCATGAGCCAGATCTGAGTACTTGGGCAGAAATTTTAATTTGGGGAGAGGCAAAAGGAGCTTTGGTTTTGAAAAAGGCAGGCATAATTGGGCTAGTTTTACCAGAAGATCAGCCTTGGCAGGGAAATAGTATTTTGTTTCTCTCGATTCCACCCAAATTATTAATTTAAAAGAACAGGTGCAGCGTATCGCGCTGCACCTGTTTTTTAGTTTGTGACCATGAATCGCTAAACTTGTTAAACTGCAATTTTTTAGAGCTATTGCTAGTCTTATCAAATCATTAGAACG
>MNZA01000134.1:0-31357 GCA_001873375.1 Oscillatoriales cyanobacterium CG2_30_44_21 | reverse complement strand
CGGCGCTTTGCGCCGCAACTCGTTCTAAATAAAAGCAGCGATCGCCATAAAGAGAAATTTTAAAATATATTTTCGAGGATAAATATGGGACTTTTAGAAGGTCAGGTAGCAATTGTTACAGGCGCATCGAGAGGCATTGGCAGAGCGATCGCCATTGCTCTTGGTAACGAAGGGGCAAAGGTTGTCGTGAATTATGCTAGCTCTACAAATGCTGCCGAAGAAATAGTTAAGCTCATCAAAGAAAAAGGTGGCGAGGCGATCGCCCTCCATGCGGATATGTCCCACGAAGCACAGGTTGAGAGCTTGATCAAATCGACAATGGACACATGGGGACGGGTGGATGTATTGGTCAATAACGCAGGCATAACTCGCGACACCTTGCTGCTCCGCATGAAGTTAGAAGACTGGCAGTCCGTGATTGACCTCAACCTGACAGGTGTATTTCTGGCGACCCGCGCCGTCTCCAAAATTATGCTCAAACAAAAGTCGGGACGAATTGTCAATATTGCTTCTGTTGCTGGACAAATGGGCAACCCAGGTCAGGGAAATTACAGCGCCGCCAAAGCTGGGGTGATTGGTTTTACAAAAACCGTCGCCAAGGAAATGGCAAGTCGCGGCATTACAGTCAATGCCGTAGCGCCTGGATTTATTGCCACTGACATGACTGCCGATCTCAAAAATACCGATGAAATCCTCAAGTTTATTCCCCTTGGGCGCTATGGTCAGCCCGAAGACATTGCAGGAATGGTGAAATTTTTAGCGGCTGATCCTGCGGCGGCTTACATCACAGGTCAAGTATTTAATGTCGATGGCGGTATGGTCATGGCTTAGATAGATTAGTGTGCTTGACTGCGCCAAGCACACTAATCGCTGTAATTACAGCGCTTTGCCGATCAAACAAACCACAAGAATAATTTTGAAAGCGTTGCTTCGCAACGCTTTCAAAATTATTCTTGGTTCGGGTTTGAGCGCAAAGTGCTGTAGTAGGAGAGTAGTTTATCTGGTGTAGCTATGAATGTTAGTGTCAATTCCTTGAATAAGATTTTTAGTCAAATTTGTATTTTGTTAGCGATCGCATTTTGCTGCCTTATCACATTTCCCAATACGGCGATCGCCGAGCCAATCCCAGAACTTGGCATTGATTTCACCAAGCAGCCAGCGATCGCCGTCCCAGTATCTCTGAGCAATGCTGCCAACGAATTCAAATTCACACCTGATCACTTTACTTTTGCATCAGGCAAACGCTACAAACTCATACTCAGTAACCCTAGCGCAACCAAGCACTACTTCACCAGCAAAGACTTTGCCGATGCCGTCTGGACACAAAATGTAGTCGCAGGCAACGTAGAAGTAAAAGGCAACATTCGCGAACTTGAATTACGTCCTAACACATCTGCCGAATGGACTTTTATCCCGATTAAGTCGGGTACATACGAATTACATTGCGCGATCGCGGGTCATGCCGAAGCAGGAATGCGCGGCACAATTACCATTCAGCCCAGCATTTAGTCATAATCTAATCAGACTAATAGAAATATAACCATGCATTTTCTAATCGCTATTTTCCTCAGCTTATTTGTCGTAATTTATCCAATTGCTCCCGTACAAGCCCAAATCAACATTACTGAGGCAGAATCTCAACAATTAGATGTACTGGTTAAGCAAGCTTTTGAAGCCACCGACGCAGGAGAATTTACCAAAGCCGAGGGTTACTGGACAGATTTAATTAACCTTTATCCTGATAATGCGGCGGGCTGGAGCAATCGCGGCAACTCGAAAATAAGCCAAAATCGTCCACAGGAAGCGCTTGCCGACTACAACAAATCCGTAGAACTTGCCCCTAATTTTCCTGATCCCTATCTCAATCGCGGTGCCGCTTTAGAGAGTTTAGGCAAATGGGAAGAAGCGATCGCCGATTACAATCGCGTTTTAGAAATTGATCCTCAAGATGCCGCCGCATATAACAACCGAGGTAATGCCAAAGCAGGTTTGGGCAAATGGGATGAAGCGATCACTGACTATCAAATAGCCATGAAAGTTAATTCACGATTTAGCACATCCTTTGGCAACAATGCGATCGCCCTTTATGAAGTTGGTACACGCGATGGCAATACTGACTCAGCAATCAAGGCAATGAAAAACATACTCCGTAAATATCCTAACTACACCGATGTCCGCGCCGCCCTAGTCGCAGCACTTTGGGAAAATAAAAAGCAAGGTGAAGCTGAAAGCAATTGGGTATCGGTCGTAAATCTTGATCCTCGCTATCGAGATATCAACTGGGTAAAAAATATTCGCCGTTGGCCGCCATCGTTGGTGTCCGCCTTAGAAAAGTTTCTAACTCTAAAGTGATATAACGCTCTGCGCTCAATCAAAGCCCAAAGAACTTTTTAGAAGCGGCGCGGAGCGCCGCTTCTAAAAACCAAAAATAGTGGCGGTGCGAAGCACCGCCACTATTTTTGGTTTTTAACGCAAAGCGCTGTAATTTGCTTAAAGAACAAGTCTGAAAACTATTGATTGGGAATAGAAATTTTAATTTCTCTTTGTTGCTGCTTTCTAAAAGTAGCAACTGCCTCATCAAAGGACTCATTTTGATCCTTGTTGAACTGTTCTGCTGATCTGCCACCTGCCAGATTAATTTGATTAATTAATTGCAATAGATTCACATTGCTACCACCGACACTCAGAGAACCTCTTTCCTGTTGTTGGGCTTCTCTTAGTGTTTGTTCTGAGAGGGTAGGCGCAGTATTTACTTGGGCGATCGCGCTGCTTGATAAGATCACATTCGCAGATATGAAACTCATAGCAGCTAAAGAAGTAAGTCTTAAAAGCATAGATTTGGTCATATGTAGGTTTATCTATTAAGAATATAGCAATCTCAAATTAGTTGCCACAGGCTTCGACTTCGCTCAGATGGCAAATCACCACATTAAAAAACCTGTCTCAACATCACGATATACTGATATTTATTCAGGTATATCTACTTAGACGACATAATAGATAGAGTCATTCGTTGCAGCAATTGCTCAGCCAGTGACTTAAAATAATTAAAGTTTAGGATTAAACATGATAAGTAACCTTAAAACCTAGAAAGCTGTGCCGCCCGCTGCGCGGGCGGCACAGCTTCTGGTTTTAAGTTTTAATTATGGTGATCTGCTTAGATCCTAAACAAATGCCAAAAACTAGCAATATCATTTAAAGCAAAAGTTTACAGAGTAGAGAGGCGATCGCAAAATCATGGTGATGATTGAAACCAAAGCCGAACGCATGGTCATAAATATGGGACCGCACCACCCATCCATGCACGGCGTTCTCAGACTTATCGTCACGCTTGACGGCGAAAATGTAGTTGATTGCGAACCTGTTTTAGGGTATTTGCATCGAGGTATGGAAAAAATTGCCGAAAATCGCACGATTATTCAATATCTGCCCTACGTGACTCGGTGGGATTACCTCGCAACCATGTTTACCGAGGCAATTACCGTCAATGCTCCCGAAAAATTAGCCAATGTACCCGTGCCGCGTCGCGCTAGCTACATTAGGATGATGATGCTAGAGCTGAGTCGGATCGCCTCTCACTTACTATGGCTTGGCACATTCGTGGCTGACATCGGCGCACAGACACCATTTTTCTACGTTTTCCGCGAACGGGAAATGATCTATGACCTGTTTGAAGCCGCAACGGGAATGCGGATGATGCACAACTACTTTCGCATCGGTGGCGTAGCGGCGGACTTGCCCTATGGCTGGATCGAGAAATGTGAAGACTTTTGCAACTACTTCATCCCAGTCATTGACGAGTACGAAAAATTAATCACCAATAACCCGATCTTCCGCAAAAGAATCGAAGGGCTTGGCACAATTTCCCGCGATGAAGCAATTAATTGGGGATTGACTGGCCCTATGCTGCGTGGCTCAGGGGTGAAACTGGATTTCCGTAAAGTTGATCACTACGAGCTTTACGATGAATTGGACTGGGAAGTTCAATGGGACAACGGCGGCGACTGTCTAGCCCGCTATCTAGTCCGCGTCCGAGAAATGCGGGAATCCACCAAAATGATCTCACAATCTCTCAAGCAAATTCCTGGAGGGTCTTACGAAAACCTCGAAGCACAAAGAATGCTGGCAGGTCCCAAGAGTGAATGGAATTCGATGGATTACCAATTTATTAGTAAAAAGCCATCGCCGACTTTCAAGGTTGCTGCGGGCGAGCATTATGTCCGAGTCGAAGCGCCCAAAGGTGAATTGGGAGTCTATATTATTGGTGAAGATAGCGTCTTCCCTTGGCGTTTTAAGGTTCGTCCACCTGGATTTATTAATTTGCAGATTTTGCCAGATCTAGTGCGCGGTATGAAACTCGCCGACATCATGGCAATCTTAGGAAGTGTGGACATTATTATGGGTGAGGTTGATCGCTAATGTACGGTGGAATTGATCTACAGGCATCTCTAATCGAGATTCTGTCGGGGCTTGGGCTTCCGACAGATGTAGCCAAATTGATTTGGATGGTGCTGCCCATGGCAGTAATGATCTTGGGCGTAACTGTGGGGGCGTTAGTCTGCACTTGGTTAGAACGGAAAATTTCCGCCGCCGCCCAACAACGGATTGGACCTGAATATGCAGGGCCTTTTGGTTTGTTGATCCCCCTTGCTGACGTAGGCAAGCTATTGATTAAGCAGGGTACGATTCCTGCCAAAGCTGACCCATTACTCTACACAATCGGTCCAGCGTTAGTATTTACCTCTGTATTTATCTGCTATCTCGTAATTCCCTTCGGTCAGAATTTAATTATTTCTGATATCAGTACTGGGGTGTTTTTTGTGATTGCAATCTCTAGCATTGCCCCGATTGGTTTGCTGATGGCGGGCTACTCCTCTAACAACAAGTACTCGCTGCTGGGTGGTTTGCGTGCTGCCGCGCAGTCGATTAGTTACGAAATTCCTTTGGCTTTGGCTGTGTTGGCGATCGTCTTAATGACCAATGGACTTAGCACCATCGACATTGTTAACCAGCAAGCTGAGTACGGAATTCTGTCGTGGAATATCTGGCGACAACCGATTGGGTTTGCAATTTTTATTATTGCTGCTTTAGCTGAATGTGAGCGCTTACCCTTCGACTTACCCGAAGCGGAAGAGGAGTTAGTAGCAGGTTATCAAACTGAGTACTCGGGTATTCGATTCGCCTTCTTTTATGGTGGTTCCTATGCAAATTTACTTCTAGCAGGATTACTGGCTTCCATCCTTTATCTGGGCGGATGGGAATTACCCTTTCCCATTGATAAAATCAGCGACTCTCTAGGAATTGCGGCAAATACAGCTTGGTGGCAAGTTCTCGCTGCTTTTATTGGTTTAACCGCAACCCTAACTAAGACCTACGCATTTATCTTCTTTGCCATCCTCTTGCGTTGGACAGTTCCCCGTGTTCGTATCGACCAATTACTTGACCTCGGCTGGAAATTTTTACTACCCATTGGACTTGCCAATTTGCTAATTACCGCAGCGCTGAAGTTAGCTTTCCCTGTTGCTTTTGGCGGCTAAGCCTTCACCCCTCTCCCCAAGGAAGAGGGAGAAAAGATTTTTGAATTTAAAGCAAAAACTTACAACCCAATTACTACCATGCTGAAATTTCTCAATAAAGTTGGTGAATACACCAAAGAGGCTGTCCAAGCAGCTAAGTATATCGGGCAAGGAATGTCAGTGACTTTCGACCATATGCGTCGCCGCCCCATCACCGTGCAGTATCCTTATGAAAAACTGATTCCTTCAGAACGTTTTCGCGGACGCATTCACTTTGAGTTTGACAAGTGCATTTCTTGCGAAGTCTGTGTGCGCGTATGTCCAATTAACTTACCTGTGGTTGATTGGAAGTTCAATACGGAGATGAAGAAAAAGGAACTTAAAAGCTACAGCATCGACTTTGGAGTTTGTATTTTTTGCGGTAACTGCGTGGAATACTGTCCAACTAATGCCTTATCAATGACTGAAGAGTATGATCTATCAACTTTTGATCGCCATGAATTGAACTTTGATAGCGTCGCTCTTGGACGGATGCCGACTAAGGTTACTGAAGATCCATTTGTGACCCCAATTCGCGAGCTTGCCTATTTGCCCAAGGGCGTGCTGGAAGGACATGAAGCGCCCCATACAGCTAGACGCGCGGGGCTACGTCCTGAAGAAATTGCGGAAGCAAAAGCGGCTGAACAGGAATAACTAAAATGCAGTGCCAATTGGCGCTGCATTCTTCATCACAACTGAATTGCTGATGGCGCGGCAAAGCAGAGCTATCGGCAATCAGGTTCTTAATCATTTTAAGATTGCTAAAAGGAGGTTTTAATGAACAATATTGGTCTAGGTGATGGCTCTCAAACCGTATCCCTAGTTGTCTTGACTGCCATGCTTATCGCATCAGCAATGGGCGTAGTGCTTTTACAAAACATCGTTTACGCTGCTTTCTTATTGGGGGCGACTTTTATCAGCGTGGCGGGACTTTACTTGCTACTCAATGCTGATTTTGTCGCGGCAGCACAGGTCTTAATCTATGTGGGTGCGGTCAATATTTTGATCTTATTTGCCATCATGCTAGTCAATAAGCGCCAAGACTATCAGGATGTAAAGTATGGCACTTTACGCAGTGTCGTTACTGGATCGGTTTGTATTGGATTGTTTGCACTGTTGGGAGTAACGGTAACTTCGACTAGTTGGGCGGTTAGTCCTATAATCGCTAAGTTGCCATCAACAATGGTGGTCATTGGTCAACATTTCTTCAGTGATTACTTGCTCCCCTTTGAACTAGCATCAATTTTGTTATTGGTATCACTCATTGGCGCGATCGTGCTTGCCCGTCGTGAGCTTGTGCCTGATGCTGTCAAGATTGAACAAGTTGATGAAAAATCTCTTGAGTTGCTAGAAAAGCCCAAGGAGCAGCTAGTCGCATCCAAGTAAAAGCCTAGCCACCATACCAAAAGCATGGTGGCACTTCCAATTGTTAACCTAAAATCAATAAGAATTAAGTTATGTCTTTAGAACCTTTTCTGATTATTGCTGCCGCTTTGTTTTGTATTGGCATTTATGGGTTAATCACTAGCCGCAATGCGGTACGGGTTTTAATGTCAGTGGAACTAATGTTAAATGCAGTTAATTTGAACTTAATGGCATTTTCTAACTTTTTAGATTCTGCAAGTATTCGCGGTCAAGTATTTACTATTTTTGTCATCTCGATCGCGGCGGCTGAGGCGGCTGTTGGTTTGGCGATCGTGCTATCGATTTACCGTAGTCGTGACACTGTAGACATGGAGCAATTTAATTTACTGCGTTGGTAATGTTTTATTGTAGGCTGCAAAGAAATTAGCGACGAACAATACTACCTTGTCAAATATTATTCCTAGTTGTTGAAATGATTGAGTGCTTCGGCGAAGTCCTTGACCCCGCGAAATTGCCGATAAACTGAGGCAAACCTCACATAGGCAACCTCATTTATTTCTTGTAAATATTGCAAGACCATTTCCCCAATCTCGACACTGGTAACCTGATGGCGATCGCGTACTTGTAGTTGTGATTCAATCTCGTCAATAATCGCGTCTAGTTGAGTTTGACTAATCCCAGTTTTTTCACAGGCACGAACCATGCCACGCAGTAACTTGGAGCGATCAAAGGACTCGATCGCACCGTCTCTTTTTAAAATTGTAATTGGCACATATTCAATGCGCTCGTAGGTGGTAAATCTACGCTGACAATTTAGGCATTCTCGTCTGCGGCGAATACTAAAGCCAGATTCTGCCGATCGCGATTCGAGAACACGGCTATCGGGATGCTGACAGTAGGGACAGAGCATGAATTATCTCAAACTTGCTTGATACTAAGTCACTATACAGCGCTTTGCGTGGGACTAAGACCCAGAAATAATTTTGAAAGCATTGCAAAGCAATGCTTTCAAAATTATTTCTGGTAAGCCTTTTGATGAAAAGCAACGAAAGTGCTTTTTAGATCAAGAAATGGCTCCGCCATTTCTTGATTTGGTATAAATGCTATATTCAGGAAAGCTATTAAATTAAACTTTTGTAAACATAAGCGATTATCCAATGAGTGATTGGTTAGAACATACCGTCCAAACTGAAGTGGCTATTCCCGTGGAATATGCATGGTCGTTGTGGTCAGACTTAGAAGCAATGCCCCGTTGGATGAAATGGATTGACTCCGTGGTGATCACGAATGATCCTGAAATATCGGCTTGGAAACTCGGTACTAACGGACTAACCTTTACTTGGAAGTCTCGAATCCTCAAACAAATCCCTAATCAAATCATTCAATGGGAATCCATCGGCGGCTTACCAAATCGTGGCGCAGTGCGCTTTTATGGTCGTCCTAACAATGTCACTATCGTTAAGTTAAGTATTGCTTACGCTATCCCTGCGATCGGGCAAATTATGGATAATTTATTTTTAGGAAAAGCAGTTGAAGGCACTCTGCAAGCTGATCTAGAGCGATTTCGCCTCTACGCCCAAGAAGCATTTGCAAAAAACGAATAAAAATTAGAAAGCGTTGCTGTGCAATGCTTTCTAATAGTAAAGGCGGCGCGATGCGCCGCCTTTACTATTAGAAAATAGAACGCTGTCCTTCTGGACTAACCCCAATGATCGTGAGTTGACAGTCTAAAACTGAAAAGCCATATTTATCAGCTACTTTTTTACTAATGGTGAGAATCTGATCGTTCTTAAACTCGATCACCCGATTAGTCTTGACACAGACTAAGTGGTGATGGTGATACGGTCTTGGCTGGTTAAGTTCGTAATGTTTATGATCTTCCGTAAGTTCTAGCTCCCGCAAGACACCCATTCGCGCCATCATTTTAACAGTGCGATAGATCGTGGACAGACTAATATTTTCGCCTTGCACTTTTAACCGTTCATAAAGATCTTCGGCACTAAGATGTTCTCCTTCAGGTAAGGTTTGAAATGTGCTTAAAATTACTTCACGCTGCGGGGTCATCCGACAACCTTTGGAATTAAGTTCCGCCTTGAGGGATTCAGGTGAATAGCTAGTCTCCGCAGAAGCCATGGCATTATCAATAACGGGTGCTTCTTGAGAATAACATACAAAACTAGCCAAATAAAAGCCAGCCGAGGGCTAGCTTTTATTTGGCTCAAATAGGTTGAAGGGCTACAAATTGTGCTATGTTTAGCAGCCTCTAAATGTTGCTAGCGAAGTATTAGTTATGTCATCGTTGCCCCGTGCGATTATTTATCGCAAAAAAATCGATGCGGTTCAGCGTTTTCATCCTTGGATCTTTTCAGGGGCGATCGCCAAGATCCAAGGAGAAGTAAATGATGGCGATTTGATCGAAGCCTATAGTCAAGACGGTGACTTTTTGGCGATCGGCTTGTGGGGGACGGGTAGCATTGCGATTAAAGTGCTTTCGTTTCAGCCCATTGATTCCATTCAACAGCTGTTACGCGATCGCCTCAATCAAGCATTTCAATTGCGCCAGCGCTTAGGACTAATTGATAATCTCAAAACTAACTGTTATCGGCTGATTAATTCCGAAGGTGACGGATTAGCGGGATTGATTATTGATGTATATGGAAGTACGGCTGTTCTGCAATGTCATTCGCTAGGAACCTATCGCTATCGGTTAGAAATTGCGGAAATCTTAAAAGAGATCTATGATCGGCATCAGGTGAATTTGCTTCAGGCGGTCTATGACAAAAGCGCGGCAGCCCTTGGACGTAAATCTCAGACTCAATCTCAAGATAGTTTATTAATAGGCGAAACAGCAACGGAGCTTGCTCAAGTGTCAGAAAATGGACATCGCTTTGTTGTTGACTGGGCAAAGGGACAGAAAACAGGATTTTTCTTAGATCAGCGCGAAAACCGGCACTTATTTGGGCAGTATGCCCGTGACAAGAAGATATTAAATACTTTTTGTTATTCGGGAGGCTTTTCAGTTTATGCGATCGCCGCGGGCGCAAAAGAAGTCCATTCCATTGATAGTTCTGTTAAGGCGATGGAATGGACAGATCGCAATATCGCCACTAATAGTAATCAAGAGAATCAATCAAGGCATACTTCCATTACTGGGGATGTGTTTGACTTTCTCAAACAATGCGATCGCGATTACGATGCGATCGTCCTCGATCCGCCTGCTTTTGCTAAGAGTTTATCGGCAAGACATTCGGCAATGCAAGCTTATAGGCGGCTTAACTTACAAGCGCTTTCTAAAATTAAGAGTGGCGGAATGTTGTTTACTTTCTCTTGTTCACAGGTTGTCAATGTCGAAAACTTTACAGGAGCGATTACGGCGGCAGCGATCGAGTCAGGGCGGACTATTCAAGTTCTACATCACCTGACTCATCCTCCCGATCATCCCACTAGTATTTTCCATCCTGAAGGTTCCTATTTGAAGGGACTAGTATTGAGCGTAGTTTAAAAAAATGCCCGCTATGCGGGCATTTTTTTAATCCTTTACGGACACTTTAGAGGGAACTAACTTAGCGACTTTTTTCCAACTTAGTTCATGGATCACCACATAGGAGCAAGGGATCAAGAAAAGAGTCAAGAGCGTGGCAAGGGCTAAGCCTGAAAAAATGACAATGCCAAGGGGCTGCAAAAATTCGCCACCCTCACCGCCGCCAAGGGCAAGCGGAAATGCACCGACCACGGTGGTAATCGTAGTCATCAGGATTGGACGCAAACGAGTGGGCGCAGCCTGTAGCATCGCTTGCATCCGACTACATTTCTGCTCATCTCTGACCTGATTGGCAAGTTCCACCAGCACGATCGCGTTGTTAACCACAATCCCGATCAGCAGGATCACGCCGATGACGACCATCACATTGATTGAGCTATTGGTCACGGAGAGTCCGATGATGCCACCAGCGAGGGCAAGGGGAATTGTCAGCATGATCACCAAGGGATCGAGTAGTGAGTTGTACTGCACTGCCATCACCACAAACACGAGGAAGGCGGCAAGTAAACCGAGAGTACCAAAGGCTCCCGATAGGTTTTCATTAGCTTGCTTAGCGCTACTGGGTAACACTGCTACGCCATCGGGAAGATCAATTTCGGCGATCGCTTGATCGGTTTGCTTGAGCGCATCACTCAAGCCAGCACCGCGTTCTAGACTGCCCAGCAGTAAGTAGACTTGGCGCTGGTTAATTCGTTGGATTTCTCCAGGGGCGCGACCTTCACGAATTGTCGCCACATCGCCAAGGCGCACTGGTTGATTATTTGCCACAAACAATGGCAACTGTTGCAACTGCGATGCGTTTTTGCGGGACTGAGCATCTAACTGTACCCGCACATCGATGAGGCGATCGCCGCGTTGCAATTGAGTCGGCACAGAACCAGTCAGTCCAGTTTGCAAAGCTGAACCAATCTCCTTTGTGGATAAACCTAGAGCTTGCAGTCGTTCCCAGTTAGGGACAATCTGGACTTCAGGTTGTCGCGCATCCGTATCAGGACGAAAATTTGCGCCCTTAACATTTTGTTCTAAAGCTCTGAGGACTTCAGTACCAGCTTGGGCAAGTACTTCAGGATTACCGCCCTGTAAAACTACATCAATGTCAGTACGTGGCACGGGGGAGTTGTTGACGATAATGCCGCGCACCTGACCAGGATTTACTCTTACCCTTATGCCCGCTAGGTTGAGACGAGCGATCTGCTGATTAACCTGACGGATAAAGCCAGTCAGGTCAGCGTTGGGTTTGAGGGTAATTGTGCTACCTGCGCGTAATGGGTTTGCGGTCACGTTGCTGCCAAAGGCAGTACCGCCAATGGTCAGGAACGAGTAAGCCGTTTCGGGCTGCTTGAGTAAAATCTCGTCAATCATTTCCATCACCACGCGGTTTTGGGCGAGGGTAGTTCCAGGCGGGAACTGAGCGTTGACACTAACATCGCCCGTTTTGACTTGGGGAATAATTTCTTGAGGTAACTGTCTCGCCAAGGCAAAGCCACCACCGCCCAAGATCGCAAATAGGGCTACGATTACCAACAGCCGATATTGCAAAATCCTGACTAAAAAACCTGCGTAGCCTGAAGTCGCGGCAGCAAAGCGGCGTTCAAAACCTCGCATAAACCAAGTCTCATTGAGACGACTTGACCAAGGGATTGCCAGTAAACGCGAAGCCATCATTGGTACGACCGTAATCGCCACCACAATTGAGGCAAGTACCGCAAAACTAATCGTCAGAATCAGTTGATTAAAGAGCAAGGCGAGAAATCCACCCAGTAGTAAAAATGGCAAGATGACTACTAAATTGGTGCTAGTTGAAGCAATCAATGCTGATTCAACTTCTGTACTGCTGACTTGCGCTTGGTCGATAATTTGATCAAACTCAGCGTTACCACCATTGCGTTTGCGAACCTTATCAATACCAATGGTGATGTTTTCCAGCATCACGATCGAGTTATCCACGACAATACCGACACCCAGAGCCAGTCCACCGAGACTAAATAGGTTAAGCGAAAATCCAAAGATGCCCATGCAGATAACGGCGGCAAGACTGGCTAGGGGAATGGCGAGGGTAATAATCAGGGTTTGTCGTAAAGAGCCAAGGAATAAAAATACGGAAGCGGCGGCGAGTCCTGAGCCAATAACGCCTGAAGTGGTCACGTTAGCGACTGAAGCTCTGATCAGCCTTGACTCATCAATGGTAGGAGTAACTTCCGCATCACTAGGAACTAGCCCACTTGCCCGTAAAGCGGCGATTTTTTGCTTAACCCGATCAATTACTTCGATAGTATTGGCATCAGGCTGTTTGGTAACTAACAGTCGCACGGCAGATTGACCATTCAGAGTTGTAAAAACCCTCTGCTCCTCAGTGCCATCGATAATTTCGGCAAAGTCTCGCAAGTACACCTGTCGCGATTGCGCTCCTGTTGACGATCGCACTATAAATGATAGCCCTGCGATCTCTTGGGCATTGTTAAACTTGCCGATCGCACGGGTAAGCGGCTCCACTGTGCCATCACGCAAACGACCACCTGAAATATCTATATTGCGATCGCGTAGAGCATTCAAGACATCATCCACATTGACACCCGCCGATTGCAATCGCTGCAAGTCGAGATTGACCTGAACCTCTTCCCTAACACCACCCACGACATCGACACCCGCCACCCCAGGCACAACCGCTAACTCTCTCGATAGCTCATCATCTGCGAATATCCTTAACTGCGGCAATGACAGCGATGGTGAAGTGAGGGCAAACTCATAAACTGGTAATTGGGATGGGTCAAACTTAAAGATTCGGACATCTTCCACTTCATCAGGTAAGCGGCTGCGTCCACGGTTAAAACTGGCGACCGCATCATTGAGGGCTTGGTCAACATTACTACCTGCTTCAAAAAATAGGTCAACGCGCACCTGTCCTTCGCGGGTTCTCGAAAATAGTTGGTTAACGCCTTCGGTGATGGCAAGCACTTCTTCGAGGGGCTTGGTTACTTCCGTAATCGCCACTTCAGGGGTAATCCCAGGGATATTTACCTGTACGCCGATACGAGGGTAAACGATAGATGGCAGCAAGTCCACCTGTAATCGCGTTACATAAAATGCGCCCATCACAAAAATGGCGATCGTCAGCATCAATGTGCCAATGTGGCGGCGAATCGCAGTCGCGCTAATGCTAAATCCTGTCGGTTTGGGAGAATTGGGGTTACTCATAATTACCTCTTAAAAAATAACTAAAAGCTATAGCCGATGCTCCGCATCGGCTATAGCTTTTTACTTGGCAGACTGCGATAACACGCTGAGCTTGACAGCATCGCCATCCTTTAACTTGCCGCCACTCCTGACTACAAGGCGATCGCCCTCTTGCAAGCCAGACAGAATTGCGACTTTGCCATCGCGGCGATCGCCAATTGTGACTTGCTTGGCGATCGCTTTGGGAGATTCTTGATTGCCTGTAATCACAAACACAGTTGCCGTTTTAGGCTTGCCTTGACTACTCATACTTTTGCGATCGCTAGTTTTGGGCTGGGCTGGCATATTAGCCGCAGGCGCTGGAGCCGTAGGTCGTCCTGCCACTTCTAGGGCAGTCTCTGCAACTACAATCTGGCGCTGCTGCCCACTAGCAAACTGCACCCTCGCCAGTTGACCGCTACCGAGTCTATTGTCCCGATTGGGAACCACGATCTCCACAGGAATTAACCTAGCCACAGGATCGGCAACTGGGGAAATGCGCCTGACCGTACCTATAAATTTTTGATTTGGGAAGGTGTCAAACTTGACATCAACAGATTGATTGAGGCGCACCTTCGCAATGTCCAGTTCCGAAATCAGCACATTTACTTTAATCTGGCTGAAATCACCAAGTTTAACCACATCATTACCCGCAAAGAGCAAATTGCCTGTCTCACTGACCCGTTCTAGAACTACACCACTGATAGGCGCGGCGATCGTAGTGTATGATTGGCGCTCTTGCTCTCTGAGTCGAATTGCTTCTTGGGCGAGTACTCGCTGTGATGTTGCACCAACGGTTTGCTGCTGCAAACTAACTTGTTGCTGCGCCGATCGCAAAGATTGTTCGGCAGTACGTGCCTGTGTGGTGGCGTTTTCCGCAGTCTGCGGGGAAACGGCTCCTTCTCTTGCCAATTGACTAAAACGGTTGGCATCGGCTTGAGCCTGTTGATATTCCAGTCGAGCGCGTTCGACTTGAGCGCGGGCATTGCCCACGGCGGCGCTTGCTTGGGAGACTTCGGCTTCCCTCGCCGCAACTTCGGCTTCGGCTTGCAATACGGTTGCTGATAAAACTGCGTCATCTAGTTGCGCGATCGCCTGTCCAATTTCCACGCGATCGCCCACATCCACATTCAGTTCCAATAACCGCCCCTCGATGCGAGACTTGACCGACACCTCACGGATGGGAGCAGTTGTGCCTGTGTATTCGGTTGGAGTTTGCAGATTATCTAAACTTGCGATCGCCACATCTACAGCTATAGCTGGCTTTTGGTTTAGGTTTTGAGCTTGAGATGCGCCCTTATCAGCTTGAGATGAACAACTCACTGTCACCACTGATAGGCTAGCGATCGCCAGAGACATCCAAATAGCTTTCATAGTTGTATGTGGCAAATGTTAAATTTTCTAAAGATATTCTAAGCGATATTAAATGCTTGAACTTAATATCGTCTTCATTCTGTGGGATCTATCGTTCTCATTTTTAAGGTTAAGGTAGTGGGGCTTTGCGCCAATACCTTAACCTTAAAAATATCTAAGTTTTAAGCTTGAGATCTCCCCAAACCATCTTAAAAAAGCGCATCTGCGCCATGTCACTAAGTAGCTAGGTATAAGTAAACTCAAAACCAAGAAGGTCGTTCCGCCCGCTACGCGGGCGGAACGACCTCTGGTTTTGGGTTTTAATTATGTTGAGCTACTTGATAACAATTTTTTATTTAAATAAATTATGTCTAGTCAAAATATTTTGGTTTGGTTTCGCAATGACCTGCGATCGCATGATTGTGAAACTTTGTATCGTGCTTCTCAAGAAGCAAAACAGACGGGGGCAAATGTATTTCCTCTGTATTGCTTTGACCCTGCACATTTTAAAGAAACAGCCTTTGGCTTTGCCAAGACAGGGGCATTTCGCACCAAGTTTTTGATCGAGAGCGTGGCGGCTTTGCGGGATAGCTTGCGATCGCTAAACTCAGATTTAATTGTGCGTTTTGGCAATCCTGATCAAGTTTTGCCAGAGCTAGCTCAACAATTAGAAGTGAGTTCTATCTATTACCATGCTGAAGTGACCACAGAAGAGAAGAATCTCGAAAAGAAGCTGCGAGCCATTCTCAAAACCCAAAAAATTAGTTTTAAAAGCTTTTGGGGAAGCACCTTAATCCATCGTGATGACCTGCCCTGCAAGATCGAGAATCTTCCAGAATTGTTTACCCATTTTCGCAAACAAGTTGAAGCCAACTTAACCGTCCGCAAACCTTTTTCTACTCCCGAGCGTCTACCCGCCTTGCCCGAAAATATTGATATTGGCGAAATCCCTAATTTTAACCAGTTGGGAGTCTGTGAACCTGAACCATGCGATCGCGCCGTATTGCAGTTTAAAGGTGGCGAAGCAGAAGCTTTCCAGCGTCTAAAGCATTATTTTTGGGATAGCGATCGCCTCCAAGTTTATAAAGAAACTCGAAATGGAATGCTCTACGCCGATGACTCCTCCAAGTTCTCTCCTTGGCTATCCCTTGGCTGCCTCAGTCCCCGCTATGTCTACGAGCAAGTGCAAGCCTATGAAGGCGATCGCGTTGCTAATGATTCAACCTATTGGCTAATTTTTGAATTACTGTGGCGCGATTACTTCCGCTTTGTGGCGGCAAAACACGGTGACAAACTATTCTATCGTTCAGGTTTACGCCAGCTAGATTTACCTTGGAAGCAAGATTGGAAGCGTTTTGAAATTTGGCAAGCAGGAAATACGGGTTATCCATTAGTAGATGCGAATATGCGCGAACTGGCGGCGACTGGCTTTATGTCTAATCGCGGTCGTCAAAATGTAGCAAGTTTTTTAACTAAAAATCTTGGTATCGATTGGCGCATGGGAGCAGAGTGGTTTGAATCATTGCTGATTGATTACGATCCTTGCAGCAATTGGGGAAACTGGAACTACACCGCAGGGATTGGCAATGATGGCAGAGATTTTCGATTCTTCAATATCAACAAACAAGCCAATGATTATGATCCGCAGGGAAAATATGTCAAGCATTGGCTACCAGAGCTTGCCGAGATTCCTGCGGGTAAGGTGCATCAACCTTGGCAACTTTTGCCAGTTGAGCAGAAGCGCTTTAATGTGCGCCTTGGAGTCGATTATCCCAATCCTATCGTCGATTTATTTGCTTCCGCAAAGGCGATCGAGCGTCTGATGAAATCTTAAAACCCAGAGAAAGTTTTGAAAGTGGCGCTTTCAAAACTTTCTCTGGGTTTTAAGTCAGCGCAAAGCACTGTACTGGCAGAAATCTTGAATTTCATCCTTGAATTGGCGAAAATTCCGTTGGATTTTGATCACGCCGATGGCGAACAGGAATAGGTAAACCTTGGCGATCGCCCACTAAAGCTGCTGTCTCTTCAAGGGATGTTCGCAAACGCTTCGCCGCATAGATCGACATATCGCGGGGTACATTAATGCGATCGCGTAAATACCGCAAAGCAATATCGGAGTCAGATGGAGGCTGACAAACTTCATCAGTCATCATGTTTGTCAAAGCACAACGTAAAGCTTCGTCAAATAATTGATGATCCGCAGGATTGACTCTAATAATATTGGTGCGATGCTTGATTACTCTTTGTAGCGCTTCCTGACGCGAATTAACTGGCTCAGAATAACTCACATCTGGCAATCCAAACCAAGAACCATGATCCACTCGTTCCTTATTAATTAACATCTGAGGTTCTCCATTTTCATAGCAACCTCCCATTTGTGGCGGCAAATCATGGACATGGGTATGGAAGTCGCTCTGAGTGCCACGATAGGTCGAGCGACTTTCCATCGCATCAAACCAAGCAGACATCCGTGGATTGGCTTCGCGCATGGAGTAACCCTTGTAATAGAAGAGACTGGCATTCATCCGCTCAACATAGGGCGTAAAGACTACATCTGCCGTACCGAAGTCTTCCAGAAAATAGGGACTAGGCGTACTTCCCAATACCGCTTCGACCTTTTGCATAACTTCAATAAAATGCTGACGATGGCGCTGCTCTTGCATTGCTGAACTGACAGGACGACAGAGCCATTCACACCAAGCTCTAAATAAAGTTCTCTCTAATCTTCTCATGGGCATTACTTCCGCATCAAGCATTCCATGTCCGAGGGAGCCGAAGCTCTTCTCAAGGGCAGTTAAGATATCATCGCTTTCCGTAATAACCTTTCCATCTAGTGCGATCGCGGGCAGCATTCCCGAAGGCACGATCCTTTTGTACCAACTTTCCTTTTCGCCGTAGCAAAACATGGTCACTTTCTCAATGCGATAGGGAATTTGTTTTTCCTCTAGCCACAGCCAAATCTTCTGGCAGTAAGGACACCACGCATGATTGTCTCGATATAGGGTCACGCGCACATCGGCTTCAGTATGTCCAAATAGACGTAATCTTGCCTGTGAGTTCGTCGCACCATTGACAGTATCAATTTGGAAGTCTGTGAGTGCTTCCAATTCTGTCCAGTTTAAAGGGGCAATAGTCATAGAAACAGGCGTAATAATTGAGCAGGGTATCAATCCATCATAGTGCCATAAATTGCGATCACGGCTTTTACAGTGCTTTGCACCGAAAATCAACATTATGAAACCAAGCGCAATTAGATGAGGGTGATAAGAGGCTTGGTGGCGTTGATGTAAAGGAAGCGATCGCTTTCTTGCTCCTTAACAACGGTAAATCCCAAACTCGTTATCAAATCTAGCAATTCTTGCTTTTTGTCTGTCCATCGGCTGATAGTTTCGGCAATCAATAAACTGCCGCCGCTTTTGATGGTGCGATGGGCTTCTTGGAGATAGTCGGTGTAGTTTAGACCCATGAGGGATAGGGAAAAGATGGCGACATTGAGGGTTACATCTGGGAGAGGTGTGTGGGAGATGTCACAGGCGCATACTTTTGCGTTGATGGCGATGTGGTCGAAAGAATGGACTTGATGATTGGGAAGTAATTCGGCAAGTTTGGCTTCACCACAACCGAAGTCACCGATTTGGAGATTGGTATAGTTTTGGAGCTTTTCCGCAATTTTTTCGTAGGGGATTTCTTGCCATGTTTCACGGGCGGCGCGATAGAGTGTGTGGTACTGATACCATTCTTCGGGATTTGCTTTGAGGCGATCGCCTGTGGTTTGGCTGTAGGAATTATTGAAGCGGTTGTTCATCGCTGAGAAGTCACCAAAGCGGCGTTGCAGGATTTTGGCGATCGCTTCGGGTAAGGGGACGCGCAATTCTTCACGGTTGATTTCATAGATGTCGCCACTTTCGACGCGATCGATCCATGTTTGCAGAGCTTCTCCTACTTTTTGGAGTACGACTTTTTCCGATGCGAGTTCGCCCTTGGGAATTACGCCATCGATCGCGGTGTCAGCGAGGGATTTTTTCCATTGGATGCGACTCCATCGGTATTGGCGATCCCATGACCAGATATCGCCTTGATGGTCGAGGATGACTTGGGGAATGATGACTTCTACTTTGGCAAATGCTGATTTTTGGCGATAGATGCGTCCGACTAGCTGCTCGTATTCGGCATGAGTCCAAGGGGGGCTGGCGATAATCAGGCGATCGCATACATATTGCAGTCCATCTACGCCTGTGCCGATGGGAGCCGTGCCGATGAGAATGTCGATTTCTCTAGCGATGAATTTCTGTTTGGCGGAATCACGTTCTTTGGTATCTTCTACACCTGTGAATAAGCCCACCTTGTAACCTGCGGCGGCGATCGCTTTGCGGAGTGGTTCGACCATGCCTTCGACATAGTGGGTATAGATCAGGGTTCCTGTTTTGAGGTGGGCGATGATCGTGTCGACTTTGGCTGAGAGGAGGACTTGCTCGACAGCGAGGGGGCTGGTTTTGATGGCGGCGATGAGTTGGGGGCGCAGGTGTTCGCCTGAGATTTCGGGAAAGCTTTCGGCGATCGCAATCTTGTAATTGGGACGGTAGCGGATGCCATGAAGCATCAGTTTTTCGTGCATGGCAAGGGCATTGGCGATCGTGCTGAAGGTTTTCAATTCGTCAAATTTTTCGCCCCTTGTCATTTCTAGCAGTGCTTTGGCTTCGTAGAGGTTGTTGATGACGGGTGTGGCGCTCATGCCTAAGACGCAGAGTTCAGGATTTTGTTGTTTAGCTGCATCAAGTAAACCATTGAGAATTTGTCGGCGTTTACTTTCTTTTTTGGGATCGCGTTGTTTGACGTTTTGGATTTCATCGATGACGACAAAATCGATCTGGTGATTGGCGAGGATGTTGCCGACAAGTTCGGCGGAGTAGGGTTGTTGGAATTTCTCGAAGTTGAGAATGAGATAGTTATGTTGGTTGCGATCTACGCTGATTTCACCGCGTTCTTTTTGGTAAATGATGCTGTCAGGATAGACTTGGGCGATCGCTGTTGCCCATCCTTCGATGGTGCTGTTAAAGGCGATGATGATCGTGAATTTGGCGTTAATGACGCGACTGGCAAAGATGGCGGATATGGTTTTTCCTGCGCCAACTCCTGACCAGTTGCCGATCCTTCTTTCCGTAAGAATGCGATAGGCGGTGAGGCGTTTAGCATCCTCTTACTTTTCTGACAATACTCAGGATTTCACCTCTGCCTATAAATGCGCCATAGTACGCTAGAAGAACCGAATCATAACTAGATTCAAAGCTTTGAGATTTAGGAATAGTAGTTACATATAAATGCTGTCCACCTAAAGGATGGCTGTAGTGATAGACATAATGACCATCGTTTAGTTTGCCAACAAGAGTAGAATCTTTAAAATCTCCTCTAGATAAGCCAACTACTCCACAATGACTAGACCTCAAAAGCTCATCTTTTAGTTCACGGATATTTTGAATCATAGGATTGCTTGTAAATGGATCGTGATCAGTAAACATATGGGAAACACTTTGCTTGGAATAACCTGTGTACCCAGTAACATAATAGGCAAAATGTTCACAATTGCGATGCCCTAAATGATAGTCAATCCCTGTGGTCATCTCTCTAATTCTCTGATTAATCAAAGACTCAACAGCTCCTGTGCGTTGCTCTAGAGTAATTCCTTTTAATTCTCCATCACTACCTAGCGATTTATATTCTGAGCCAGATTTAAATAATTCTTTTGTAAAAACATGACCTTTGCCGCCCATCCAAGACATTCCATCCCAAGGTCCCCACTCTACTATTTTTCCATTGCCAATATAAACCAAGAAATGTCGAGTGTGAGCAAATAACTCAACTGACAAAATATCTCCTACTTGAAAAGTCATGTTTACGAATACCTATCATGATTTGTTTTAAAATCATCAGGAATATCTTCACTGATATGTCCAAAACTATTCTTTTTCATATTCCAATGAAGACTCCAGACATTACGAAACTTATCTCTAGCTTCACTATCAGTCTTAATCTTTTCATAAAATTCTTCAAATGCTTTTTGGATAGACTCAACGTAAGGACGTGCGTATATTGTCAAACAATTTGATTCAAAAACAATTGGATCATTATTCTGTTTTAACGAAATTACAATATTACGCTGTTCTGCTGAAGATGCACCTTGAGGAAAGCCTTTATGAGCAAATCCACATCTAACTCCATGATACAAAAATGTAATAGCTCCATTTTTACTCAATGATGTAAAAATTTGTTTTGCCTGATTTGTAAAATCACTCTTAGAACTGCCTGCCTCCCCCTTATGATATATCTCTAATGCTTCAATGAGGGGTGTTACAAGATGAACTGAAGCCATCGCATAATTATTATTCAAAAGTTCTAATGCAGGCTTAAAAAACCAGCCTTGCATTCTATCTTGAAATACCAATGTAGATGCAATTTCATTGTCAAAATCATATTCTTGATTGTTTCTGGTATCTTTTATCCTTTTTTCTCTAAGACTTAGAGTTAGAGTAAAGTTTGGACTTAGTTGAATTATTCTTTCACTTGTCACTTGGTTTCTATTTATATTAAAGAGATAATTAAAATCACTATAGCTCAAGTAATATACCCTAAGGGCTAAATTTTATAAATGTTTTTGATATTGCGGCGAGGTTGCGATCGCTGTTTGATGTGGGAAATAGGCGATCGGGTTTTGGGTGTTGAGGGTAGATCGCGGTTTGGTTTGAGGAAATAGGCGATCGGGTTTGTGGGTGTTGAGGGGCGATCGTTGTTTGATGTGGGAAATAGGCGATCGGATTTGTGGGTTGTTAGGGGCGATCGCTGTTTGATTTGAGGGAATAGGCGATCGGGGCTGTGGGTGTGATGGGCGATCGTTGTTTGATTTTGGGGGAAAGGCGATCGGGTTTTATGGGTGTAGAGGGGCGATCACTGATTGATTTGAGGAGATAGGCGATAGATGTTTATGAAGAATCATAGAAATTGCGATCGCTAAGAAAGATCAGCTATCATTAAATTAGATCCGAATTAAGTGCTTTGACAACTATGATCGAGCTAAAAAATATCCATTCCCTGAGCGACTTCAAGCGCAACGCCAAAGAATTTATTGAACGCATTAAATCAACACAGTCGCCTATGGTTCTAACCGTTAACGGTAAAGCTGAAGTCGTTGTCCAAGATGCTCATGCCTTTCAAGCAATATGCGATCGGGCAGAGCAAGCCGAAGCCGAACTTCGCGCCCTGAAACTCGCAACACTACAACAAGACATTAACCTCGGAATTGCACAACTCAAAAATGGTGACTACACCGAATACGATTCCGACACATTGCCAACTCTATTAGAAAACATTAAAAATCGTGGTCAAAAACGCTTAGCTCATCAAAATGAATCGATTTAAGATATCCCGACAAGCAGATTGTGACCTTGAGGATATGTGGGTATATCTTGCTCAAAACGATTCCATCGCAGCCGATTTATTCCTCGCAAAAGTCCTTGACAAGTTTCCTATGCTTGCACAGTTCCCAGAGATGGGCAGAAGCAGAAAAGAGCTTGCTGAAGAACTGCGTAGTTTTCCAGTTAATCCATACATTATCTTCTACAAAAGAATGGAAACTTACATTGAAATTGTTCGTATTCTGCATCAGTCTAGAGATATTGAAAATCAGTTCTAGTGGAGGGGCGATCGCTGTTTGATGCTGGAAATAGGCGATCGGGGTTCGTGAGTGTGACGGGCGATCGGGTGTCTTCAGGCATTAAATTCTTTTAGAATAGAGCGAGATATACAATCCCTAAAGCATTGATTATGCGATCTCATAATTTAGCGAGGAGTCAAAAAATGGCACAATCTTTAATATCAACAAAATCATCAAGTTTATATGACCGCGATTTCTTGCTATGGACAGAAGAGACGATTGCCCGTTTACACACTGGTGACTTTAAACAACTAGATATTAGTAATTTGATTGAGGAGATTGACTCATTGGGAAAAGCTCAAAAAAATGCGCTCAAGGGACAAATTCGCGCCCTTATCGAACATACTATAAGACGATGCTATGTCGATATGCCACTGGAATACAACGGATGGGAAAGAATAATTCGCAATATTCGACCTGAAATTGAGGATTTAATCGAAACTTCTCCTAGCTTGCAGAAGGACTATTCAAAAATCCTTGATACGGTTTATCAGCAATGCCTCAAAAAACTGCGTCCAGAATATAACACAACGAAGTTCCCTGAAACATGGCAATTCAGCAGATCACTTGATGATTTACTGAATTTAGACTTTTGGGAAGATATTCAAAATTGACTTTAGTCTTATCTAATCGCTGTTTGATGTTGAGATTTAGGCGATCAAGTGTTGGGTGGTGATCGCTGTTTGATGGGGAAATAGGCGATCAGATTTGGTGGGTGGTGAGGGGACGATCATTGTTTGGTTTTATGGAAAAGGCGATTGGGTCTGTGGGTGGTGATGGGCGATCGCTCAGGGCAACCGTAAATAAGAATTACCATTCTCTCTAATACCAATTCACAAAAGTGTAGTCACACTTTTGTGAATTGGTATTACTTCGCGAGACTGCGTTTTTGATGGAGGCGCATCAAAATTTCGGTATGCACTTCGCGGGTAATGGGATAGAAATAGGCAAGGACTAAACCAATTACCAAGGCGATCGTCGGTAGAGGGCCGATCGCTAAACGAATCGCAAATAGAGCCGACTCAGGTTGGATTGGTTTCGGTTGACAAGCGACATTTTCTTGGAACTTTGCCAATGACAGCCCTTGTCCTAACAAAAATAGCCCTGCGGCTAGCCCAAACT
The DNA here is from genome assembly GCA_001873375.1 of Oscillatoriales cyanobacterium CG2_30_44_21. GTDB lineage: Bacteria > Cyanobacteriota > Cyanobacteriia > Pseudanabaenales > Pseudanabaenaceae > Pseudanabaena. Next base: position 7,503 of record MNZA01000134.1, on the reverse strand, counting down.
TTTGTAAAAGCACCATAAAGGCATAAAAAATTCCTTCGCGGCGCTGCCCTGTCTCTAGCTCATCGAGATCGGTGACATCGGGAATCATCGACCAAGGGATCAGATATGCTGTGGAAATACCTGCTCCTGCCATAATTGCCAAGATATAGAGCAGGACAATCTGTCCTTCTTGCAAGAAAAATAGTCCGCCTTGGGCAACAATCCAAATTCCTGATCCCATAAAATAAGCCGCTTTTTTGCCAAATCTCTTGCTGATTTCGCTCCAAACGGGCAGCATGACTAAAGCTGTACCTTGAACGGCAATCGTCACTAAGATAAAGTCACTCTCTTCTAACTTCATCCAATTGACGACAAAGTAGGGAATTATGGAAGCGGTAATTTGTAAAGCGAGCCATGAACAGAAGTAAATGCCAATTACAAATAGAAAGGGACGGTTGCTAAATACGATTTTGATTTGTTCTACAAAGCCTAGCTCTTGGCTATCTTCGAGGGATTCATTGTGAATCCGTTGCTGATCGCTAGCGATCGCTCTTCTCTTAATTCCCCAAACACACCAATAGATCGAAATACTAGAAATGATGGCACAGACTGCTCCGAGGGCGATATATTGCACCCCGCCTGTGTCACAACTACTGGTTTGTCGCGCAGGATCTTTAAAGAACGCAAAGATTAGCTGGGCTAAAAACAAAGAAACAATACTGCCGCCAATGGAAAACATAAAGCGGAAACTGTTCAGACTGGTGCGCTCGTTGTAGTCTTGGGTAATCTCGGGAGTCAGGGCTGTATAGGGCAGATTGACAGCCGTAAAAAAGAGATTAAAAATAATCCCGATCGCCACGTAATACCAAAATAGAACTAATTTGTCAGTACTAGGAACTAGCCACTGAGCAAAAAAAGATAGCCCAAAGGGAATCGCTGCATAAATCATCCAAGGCAGTCTACGTCCTAATTTTGACTTAGTGCGATCGCTAAGCACTCCCACAATCGGATCATTAACAGCATCAAAAACCTTGCCAATCAGCAGCACTAATCCTGCAAGGGCGGGTTCCAGTCCTGCGACATTAGTAAAAAAGAACAGTAAAAAGAATGAGAGCAGATTAGTCGTGATCGCTGTACCCAAGTCTCCAGCACCATAGGCAATCTTTTCGCTGAGGGTAAGCTTGGTCTGAGTAAGATCGTATTGAGCGGGATCAAAGGAATTTGCAGAGTTACTCATTCGTAGTTACTCGAAAATTTCGATTTAGAATTGCAATAGCATAATGTAATACCAAGTAAAAAATGGCTACGCCATTTTTTACTTGGTTCCAATTTTGAAGGTGCGCCTTTAAAAAATTAATTTTTATCGTAAATTTTTACTATGAATTCCGCAAACCAAGATCCCGTCATTCCTGCTAGCGCCTATCAGTTAAGAAACTTATTAGTGGCGATCGCCGCGATTTTATTAACTACGGCTTTGTTCTTCGGTATTCAAACCCAGCACAACTCGACATCTTTGGCGGCGGTAGCGGCGGTGGCTATGCCTATTGATCAGGCGATTGCTAATAACAAACCCACGGCGATCGAGTTTTATGCGGACTGGTGTAGTAGCTGTCAGTCGATGGCAGCCGATAATTTGTCTCTGGAACAGGAGTATGGCGATCGCTTAAATTTTGTGATGTTGAATGTGGACAATACAAAATGGTTGCCAGAAGTAACTAAATATCGGGTGGACGGGATTCCCCGCTTTATTTTTTTAGATAATGCTAATCAACTAATTGGCGATACGACTGGGGCAATTCCTCGTGGGATCATGGCGGAAAATATCGAAGCGGCGATCGCGGGTCAGCCTTTGCCTCACAACAGCATTAGCAGCGATCGCACTTCACCGATTGCCGAACCTCAAGCTGATATTTCGCAACCAAGGGATCACGGCAAGTAAGTAGCTGGGCTTAATTAAAACTTAAAACCAAAAAGGTTGTTCCGCCCGCAAAGCGGGCAGAGCAACCTTTTTGGTTTTGAGACCATAAAAAAAGTGGCGCATCGCGCCACTTTTTTATTGACCTTGGCGAGTTGCTTCGGGAGTTCCTAGGCTAGGGGCATTACTAGGTGAGGCATTGGGCAGAGGGAGAGAAATATTTTCAATGAGGGTATTGGCAGGGAATTCTGGTGCTGGTGACTTACCGCTATCCAGAAAATAATCGTAGCTAGCGCGGGAAATCTGACGAATTAATTCATTTGCCCTTTGATCATTATTGGGGCGCGTGACCATCACCGCGATCGCGTAGCGCTTGCCATTGGGCATATCGACAATTCCTGCATCACCGACAGCAGAGCCGATATCGCCAGTTTTATGCACAATCCGAGCCTCTGCCCCAATCCCTTGAGGCAGCAGAGTATTGGTAATTGGACGGCTCATGATATCCATAAAGCGATCGCGACTACGCGGCGTAACTAACTTACCCTGATCGACCATCGCTAAAAGTGTCACCATATCTTGGGTACTGATTGTATTCGTCCCTTCCAAGTCTGGCAGCTTGTTATTCGCCACAATATTTTTCAAGCCCCAAGACTTAAAGCGCTGATTAACCGTGGCAACTCCACCGAGGCGCTTGATGATCATATTTGTGGCAGTGTTGTCACTAATCACAATCATTTGGGTGGCAGTTTCGAGGGCAGTTTTTTTTGTACCTAGGGCTAAACCCTGAAAATCGCCAGCCTCACCGACCACCACATCTTCAGATATTTCCAACATCTCATCAAGCTTGATTTTGCCAGCATCCACATCTTGAAAGAAAGCAACAAGTAAAGGCATTTTGATCGTACTAGCAGCAGCGATTTTCTGATTTGCGCCCACTTGCACATAAGTACCAGAGTCCAGATCGATCGCCATCATTTGCATGGCAAGATCCTTTTGAGTCGCCGCTAATTCTTTGATTTTGGCGACTAGTGGCGTTGCTTCAGTTTTTAGCTCTAGGGGAATGATTTCTAACTCGGTTTCTTTTTTCTCGACAACTTCAGCGCCGTTGTTACTAGCTGGGCTTAGCTGCTGCTGCTGTTGATTTTGCCAAAAGGAGATCGCTGTCCCTGCGATGACGCTCAAACCGACACTGGCGATCGCCAAACGTAGCACTTGCCAACCCAAAGGCTTATTACTGAGCTTCCCTGAGCGCGAATTGATGTGAGTGGGCTTTTTCTTGGGTTTGGGTTCGAGTCGGGCAACATCGACAATGGGACGCTGATCGATGCGTCTTTCGGGGCGAGCCTCAACTCGTCCTTGGCGATTGGGGAGCGGTTTTACGTGATCGTCATTGGCGGGACGCGGAATCACCTCATTTATGCTTGTCACCGACCTATTGCGGCGATCGCGCAACTTATTTAGACGTGCTTCGCGACTTTTGTCATTAGCGTCAGGTGATGAAAAGTTTCTGGGTTCCACGGCAATTTCTAACTCCGATACAAATGTCTTTACAAATGCGCCTTGCGATTTCTTAAATCCAAGATTTGTAACCATCGCGCAGCGATGATTACAAATCTTGCTCACTAGCGCGAAGCGCTGGTTCAATCAAGATGTGCTGTCGCCCAATTAACTTGGCGTAAAATCCCCCGCAGCATCGCCACTTCCGATGCACTCAAATTAGCCCGATCAAAAATATGCCGAAACTTTCGCAAACGGTGGGTAGCTGTATGGGGATAAACGTAACCAATTTTTAACAGCATCGCTTCGAGTTGTTGATAGCAAACTTCAAGCTCTGCACGGTTAGCTAGGTCTATGGGTGCAGACTGTAGCAAATCTTGGGCGATTTGGCTAGTCAATTTTTGTGGGGTCTGTGGTGAAGTTGGCGATTCCCCCATTTGGCTCTCCCTTAGCTGTCTCAGTTGATAGCAGCAAATCCCTACCGCTTGCGCCAGATTAAGAGATGGATAATCAGGATGCACAGGAATCCGCATAACTTGCTGGCAATACTGGATTTCGCGATTACTTAATCCCCGATCTTCTGCCCCAAAGACGATCGCACTGCTATCCACTTGAGTAAGCCAACTCAAACTGGGAATAGGATCGCTTACCCGCAATTCACCTTGATCAATGCGACCTGCGGTTGCCACCGTCCTTTGACAATCAGCGATCGCTTGGGGCAAATTATCAACAACCATTGCATTTTCCAATATCTCAGGGGCATGGACTGCCATATTTCTCGCGTCTTCACTAAAGCGATCGCATTGAGGATTGACTAGCCATAGTTGGCTAAGCCCAAAGTTTTTCATTACCCGCGCTACCGAGCCAAGATTGCGCTCTCCCGCAGTCTCGACCAACACAATTCGCATATTTGTCATGGTATTTATCTTACGCCTTGCGCTTTTTCCCGAATAATTAGTGATTGCCGCGCATCACTAATTATTCAGCTGGCGTAGCCAGCCTTTTAATTGGAGTTATCTGACTTAAAACTAAACTCTGTGCCATTGAGAATCCGCTCAATATTAGAACGATGTAACCAAATCACAAAGGCACAGCCAACGGTCACAAATATCGAATAGGTGATATTTTCCTGTAATGTCCACATAAAAACTGGGGCGATCGCCGCGGCAAGAATGGAACTAATGGAAACCGTTCGCCAAATCACCATCGTCACGCCCCACACACTCAAAGCAAGAACGGCGGCTAACCAATTCAGCATCACCAAAATCCCCACGCCCGTTGCCACAGACTTACCACCCTTAAAGCCCAACCATACAGGGCGGCTGTGACCAATCATCGCCAGCATCCCTGCCCCAATGACAAATATCGATAAGTTGTCAATATTTTGACTAGCAACCGATCCGCCCACCAGCCTATTCACAGCTTGCTGCAAAAAGTTCGCCGATTGCATCAAATAAATCGCGATCGCCCCTTTCGCAAAATCCACCACAAATACGCTAATACCTGCGACTTTGCCCACATTCCGCCAAATATTTGTCGCTCCTGTCGAGCCAGAGCCATGTTGCCGAATATCAATACCGGCAATCTTACCCACCAAATAGCCCGTGGGAAATGAGCCAAGGAGATAGGCGATCGCCAGCAACAAGTAGGGAAACCACATAAGCGCCGCATCAAAAAACAATAAAAATTTAAAGCGATGCGGCAAAGCCGCATCGCTTTAAATTTTATATGATCGTGGTTTTAGTCAATCGAAATTGACTGAGGACCATCATTTTTGGCGCTATCGCCAGCGGAATAAGGAGTATTCAGGGTTGCTCCTTGTTTTTCTAACCAGTTTTTTAGGGGATCTTGTTGCAGGTCGAGCTTGAGGAAGCCCGAAACGAGTCCACCTAAAAAAGCAACTGGTTGCCCCACGAACTCATTAAAAATCGGTTTTAGCTCGTCCATAAGAAATACAAAAAATTTATAGATGTAATGTTTGGTAAGGGCTTTGCCGTAAATAACTAACCAATTTTTTAATAGCGCGGCGCAGCCGCGACATCAAAAATCTGTTTTTTAATCTTCTACGATGCCTCTCTACATCATATAGTAGTCCTACAGCGCTTTGCGCTAAGAATAATTTTGAAAGCGTTGCATTGCAACACTTTCAAAATTATTCTTAGCCTTTTCAGCACTTTAGTTTGTGGCGATCGCCATTCTCCCACGCAAAGAATCAGTGGTGCGGCGCGAAGCGCCGCACCACTGATTCTTTGCCTAAGCAAGCCTTGCTTAGACATAGCCAACTTGGGAAACAATCAAGTTTCCGATTAAATCTAGTAATTTCTCGTCATATCATAGTTAAATCGATCAATGTACTCTCACAGTCTTCATTTGAGAGTAGCTAATCACAGAGAAAACTTTCGATGACCACGTTAAACCCCTCCACGCTCCGCCGCCTCAAAAAACTCAAGCAATCCTCTGCGGTATGGGAAGGCGATCGCCGCCCCTTACCCGCAAAAAACCGCCAATCGCACGACTCTTCCAACATTATTGCCCTCCATGCCCCCGAAGAAGAGTCCCAGCCCCACTGCATTTTGTGGGTCGATGGGTCGATGGGAGTGGTGCGATCTATGGATATGGTGGAATCAACCTTAGGGAATGAAGCTTTTGTGCGGGCGCTATTGCAAGCGATCGAACATCCCCAAAGCCCCGCCCAACCATCCTTACCGCAAAAAATCTTAGTATGCGATCGCGAACTTCAGTTTTATCTGCGTGGTGTTTTGCAAGACTTAGGCATTTCTGTTGAATATGTGGAACGCTTGCCTCTAATCGATGAAATTTTTTCCCACATTTTAGATAACTTCACCGATGATCCCCCCGTTATTCCAGAACGCTATGCAGATGCTCTAAATAGCCAATCCGAGAGACTCTGGCGCAATGCACCTTGGGATGCGCTGTGGGATCATCAGGTGATTTCGATCAAGCTTGATCAGTGGGACATTGACACATTTTATGTAATTGTGATGGGGAAAATGGGCTTAGAGCAGGGGGCGATTTTTTATCGTTCCGAAAAGTCTTTGGTCAAATTTCGTCACCGTATTGTGGCGGGAAATTCGAGCGATGAAATTGAAGAGACATTTTTTCACCAAGACTGTCTATTCAACTTATTTGAAACCCCAGATTTAGAGTCAGAAGATGATTTTCCGCCCATTCCCTTCCGCGGAAAGATCCGCGCTCTGCCAGTTGCCCCAGTTCCTTTTAAACCTATTTACGGCGCGTTACATCCCCTTGAGGGTGGGCGACCATATCTATACGAAGAAGAGGCGATCGCCCTCAGTGTGGCGATCGAAGCTCTAAATAATTTTTGGGAAAAGTACAGTAGCCGCTTAAAGTCCAACTTTAGTGACTTTTCGGAAACCTATACCCTGTCTGTTCTAGATCTCGACAGTGACAATGAAGTACCTGTCGCCGTAACCGTCTCTTCTATGACAGAGCTTTCTTGCGAGCTAAACCAGATATCTGAAGACATTGCTATTGATGATGAAGAGGACGACGATGATGCTCCTCTAATTAGCGAAGACCTCTTTCCCGACAACTCGCTAATTCACCTGATGACAATTCCTTGGGACTTAGTGGGATTTTTGCGAAAAGCCACTATTCATCTGCAATTGTCCGAATCTTTTCCAAACACTAAAAAGGGTGAAGGTTTAGCTGGGTTATTGATTCAAACATCTCGCCCTAAAGCCTTGGAATTAATTGAAAAAATCAAGGGTTTTGAGGGGATTCAATCTCTTTGTTTTAATCCTGCCGAAGATATTTTTGGAAATGCCTGTCAACTCGGACTGATGGTGATGGGCAGTGGCGATTTACAGCTTTTTAGCGAGTTTGATAAATCCATTCTCAGCAGCGAACATCACAAGCGCTGGAAGCAAAGGGCAAAGAATACTAAAGGTCATGTCTGCGTGATCATCGCCATGGGAATCACAGGTGCATCGCGAGGCAATCCCATTCCTCAGCATATTCTGGGATATTACGAAATTAAGTTGATTGATGATAAAGAGCTGGGCTTAGGAAAATTGCTTGCCGAACCCGCCTTTGATTTTGAATTTTAAATTTCATAAGAAGGGCAG
>MNZA01000177.1 GCA_001873375.1 Oscillatoriales cyanobacterium CG2_30_44_21 | reverse complement strand
GTTGTTCCGCCCGCGTAGCGGGCGGAACAACCTCTGGTTTTAATTTATTTGTGCATTGTCCGAAAGTATTATATGGTAATTTTAAGTACGGTAAACTCACTAGGATATCGTAGATTAAATTTTGGAGACACGAGTATATGAGTTCAAGCTATCAGCAGCCTTTGGGCAAGCCCAAGACAGTTCAGGCGATCGCTAATTTATTCAGCAGTAACAAGTATCGGTTGGGACGTAAATTTCTTTCCTTCTTCCTTGCAGGCGCACTCATCAGCGCCACAATGGCAGCCTGCGCCCCCAGCGAAACCGCAACAAATGGCTCCCCGAAAGATCTTGAACTTACTCTTGTGTCGTTTGCTGTCACCAAACAAGCTCATGAAGCGATTATTCCTAAATTTGTTGAGAAATGGCAAAAGAAACGAAACCAAAAAATAAAATTTAGTCAAAGTTATGGCGCTTCAGGTTCTCAAACTCGCGCTGTTATCGATGGCTTAGAGGCTGATATTGTCCACCTTGCACTAGCGGCAGATACTTCCAAAATCGAAAAGGCTGGACTAATTGATAAAGGTTGGGAACAGGAATATCCCAATGACGGCATTGTCTCTAAGTCTGTACCTGTGATTGTGACTCGCGATGGCAATCCTAAAAATATCAAAGATTGGGCAGATTTGGAGAAGGAAGGAGTAAGCCTGATTACGGCTGATCCTAAGACATCAGGTGTAGCGCGTTGGAATTTTCTGGCACTCTGGAATGCTGCGGTTAAAAAAGGTGGTAGCGATGAAAAAGCGCTTGAGGCTTTAACCAAGGTTTATACCAATGTGCCGATTTTGACTAAGGATGCGAGAGAAGCTACTGATGCTTTCTTTAAGCAAGGTCAAGGTGATGCGCTGATTAACTATGAGAATGAAATCATTCTTGCTTCTCAAAGAGGAACTAAGGTTAATTATGTAATTCCTGAAGTTAATTTCTCTATCGATAATCCGATCGCTGTTGTTGATAAAAATGTTGTCAAGCATGGCACCAAGGAAGTCGCTGAAGCCTTTGTGAAGTTCTTATATTCTCCAGAAGCACAAGCTGAATTTGCGAAAGTCGGCTTCCGTCCTGTTGAGGCAACTATGGCGAAGGAAAAGCAATTTGTTGACCTTTATCCAGTAGTTAAGAATCTATCGACAGTGAAAGATCTTGGCGGTTGGGATGCGATCAATCAAAAGCTTTTTGTTGATGGCGCAGCTTTTGACCAAATTCAAGCCAAAATTAAACGTTAATCATCTTATAGCGCTTTGCGCTTATCTAAGCTCCAATAGCCTGTAACTCACTTTACACAAGGCAAAGATCCGCCCTCTACGTTTTGAGGTTATGATCCCTCCTCAATCCCCTTTAAAAAGGGGGAGAATTTTCTTCTTCCTCCTTTTTAAAGGGGATTGAGGGGGATCTTTAGTACCTAATGATATAGCGGATAACTTTTGTGTACACCTTAGCTTGCGGGAGAGGGGCTAAGGATGAAGGTCTTAGAAATTTCTTCTTAAAAGTGCTTTTGTAATTTAATTTAAAATCAAAAAATATGGTAACGGCAATTTCATCGCCCGAAAACAAGAGAAAAACTAATCCCATTCTCAAACTCCTTAGCAATATCCCTTGGACATGGGTAATCACCTTTACCTATCTTCTATTTCTCCTAATATTGCCCCTCATCGCCCTGATTGCCAAAGCTGCTAGTGAACCATTCGATAGCTTCTGGAAAACTGCGACATCACCGATCGCCCTTTCTAGTTACGAAATCACCTTTGTGACTGCCTTTGCTGCTGCCGCCATCAATGGCATCTTCGGCACATTGATCGCATGGGTGATCGTGCGTTACGACTTTTTTGGCAAGCGCTTCCTTGAAGCAGTTGTGGATCTGCCCTTTGCCTTACCCACGGCTGTGGCAGGCTTGACCCTCGCTACTGTCTATAGTGACAATGGTTGGCTCGGTTCCCTTCTTGCGCCTTTAGGGATCAAGGTTGCCTTTAGTCGGATTGGCGTATTTGTAGCGATGACCTTTATTTCTTTGCCTTTTATTGTCCGCACAGTGCAACCTGTACTCAAAGACTTAGAGAAGGAAATCGAGGAAGCGGCTTGGTCATTGGGAGCTTCCCAATTGCAGACTTTTACAAGAGTGATTTTGCCACCGCTCATGCCTTCGATCTTGACAGGAATTGCCCTTGGCTTTTCCCGTGCTGTCGGCGAATATGGCTCCACTGTAATTATTGCTTCCAATACTCCATTTAAGGATTTGATTACGCCGATTTTGATTTTCCAAAGACTGGAGCAGTACGACTATGTGGGCGCAACCGTAATTGGCGTAGTGATGCTGGCTATTTCCTTTGTGAGTTTACTGGCGATCAATCTATTACAGGCATGGAGCAAAAAATATGGCTAATCTGAATAACTCCGCGACTGCACGAAAACCAGAAAAGAAAAATATTGTTCCAACAATTTTAATCGCGATCGCCTTTCTCTATTTGGGATTAATCCTATTTATTCCCGCCGTAAATGTATTTGTGCAAGCCTTTTCCAAAGGACTAACGCCGCTTATCAATGCTTTTAAGCGGGAGGATTTAATAGAAGCAATTAAGTTGACCGCCTTATTAGCGGCGATCGCACTGCCACTAAATACAATCTTTGGACTCAGTGCTGCTTGGGCGATCGCCCGCAATAAATTCCCAGGCAAGGCTCTATTACTGAGCATTATTGACCTCCCTTTCTCGATCTCGCCTGTGGTTGCAGGTTTGATGATCGTTCTGCTCTATGGTCGGCTCGGTTGGTTTGGCTCATTTCTAGAAGCCAATAACATCAAAGTTGTGTTCGCTTTCCCTGCAATGTTGTTGGCAACAATTTTTGTAAGTATGCCTTTCATTGCTCGTGAAGTAATTCCTGTATTAGATGAAATGGGCACCGAACAAGAAGAAGCGGCGCGTACCCTTGGCGCTAATGATTGGCAAATTTTTTGGAGGGTTGTCATTCCTAATATTCGATGGGGTTTGCTCTATGGCTTAGTTTTGACCAATGCCAGAGCAATGGGCGAGTTTGGGGCAGTTTCGGTTGTGTCAGGCAATATCGCCTCTAAAACTCAGAGCTTACCTCTATTTGTAGAAGAAGCTTATAAAAACTATGAAAATGAAGTCGCCTATTCGGCAGCAGTTTTACTCGCTTTATTAGCGGTTGTGACCCTAGTTCTCAAAGAAATATTGGAGCGCAAAACCCATAATCCCAATGAACGGAAATAGCTTTGCTCTCACTAAGTCCCTAGGCATAAGTAACCTAAAACCAGAGGTTATTCCGCCCACCATGCGGGCATAAGTAACCTCTGGTTTTAATTATGTTGAGCTACTTACTTACTGTCTACTTCCAGAAATTTTTTTAAAGCGGCGCACGGCTTTAAAAAAATTTCTGGGTTTTAAGTCAGCGCAAAGCGCTGTGGTACTCAGATTCAGAAACTAAGTCGAGATTGCTCTCTACGCGATCTAGAAATACCTTTCCTTCCAAATGGTCATATTCATGTTGAAATATCCTTGCCACAAAGCCATCTAACTCTCTAACTTGTTGATTGCCATATTGATCGCCATATTCCACTACAATTTGTCGATAACGTGGCACAAGTCCGCGAATCATCGGCACAGAGAGACATCCTTCCCAACCTTTTTCGGTTTCTTCGGTGTGGGAAATAATTCGAGGATTGATCATAGCGGTTGGTTCCATCGTGGGCGCGTCAGGATAGCGATCATTGGGATGAGAAGCAACGATAATTAACTGTAGCGATCGCCCAACTTGCGGAGCCGCTAGTCCCACGCCTCTGCTTTTTTGCAGCGTAAATAGCATTTGATCAATGAGTTGTTGGATTTGCGGATCTTGCACATTGGTGATCGGTTCTGCTTGTTTACGCAGTTGAGAATTTCCTAATTGATAAATTGCCAACTTTTTTGGGAATAACTTATTTATTACGGAATTAATCATGGTTTTAATTTGATGACTGATTACAGAAACGCAAGGCTTGGTTGTAAGTACAGCGCTTTGCGCTGACTTAAAACCAAGAGAAAGCCTAAATAGGCTGTACTTAGGTATAAGTAAGCTAAAAACCGAGAAGGTTGTTTCGCCCGCTACGCGGGCGAAACAACCTTAGGTTTTAATTAAGCCGAGCTATCTACCAAACGAAGAAATGGCTATGCCATCTTTTCATCTGCTTTTAGAGGCGATCGCAAGCAGAGATAAATCAATGCGCCAACTAAAGGAATTAGGGCAATAAAGGAGAAAAAGCGATCATCGGTCATACCGCGTCTTTCCATATCATCACTGAGCAACCAAGGGAACATCAAAGAAAGCATACAAAAGTCCAAACTCATCACATGAATGAATCGGCTAGTTTGCCATTGCTGTAAAAAGTCTCCCCAATTTCCTGAAGAAAAGCCATAAACCAGAAAATATAGGGCGATCGCGCTAAGGGTAAGCCCTGTAAAACGCGAATCTAAAAGTTTGATATTCCAATTTGTTTTACCCTCAAAGCTAGGATTTGGCTCCCGCAAAGCAAAGTAGGGTAGCAGGGCAAAGGCTCCTAGAAAAAAGGAAAGCCCCGAAAATATCCAAGCGGGAACCTTCTGCCCTCTGCCATCGCTAGCCAAAATGCAGGCATAGACGCAAGGGAACACACCCATCAAGTTAAATATGGCAACAATGTAACCATTAGTCTCCTGCCATTCCCCTGCGATCAGCTTTTTGATTAGATCTAAAGTTTCAGGGCGATCGGGTGGCGCAAATACAAAAGCATAAACGGAAAATAAGATCCAAACGAGCCAAAATCCAAGTTTGTTAGTCATAAAAAATTTCTGGAATTAGATAGTTATCGCTGTCGAAACAAACCAAATGTTAATGGCACGGCTTTGCCGCGCTATCAATATCTGGTTTGTTAAAATTCGGCGCTCTGGGGAAATCGTGGAAAAGGAATCACATCACGGATATTGCCCATGCCTGTGATGAATTGCACAAGACGCTCAAAACCCAAACCAAAGCCCGCGTGCGGTACGGTTCCATAACGGCGCAAATCCAAATACCACCAGTAATCTTCAGGATTTAGCCCCACACTGCGGATTCTCGCTTCTAGTACATCAAGCCGCTCTTCGCGCTGGGAGCCGCCGATGATTTCACCGACTCCAGGCGCGAGGATATCCATTGCCCTCACCGTCTGGCGATCGCTAGCCGTGCCATCATTAACGCGCATATAAAAAGCCTTAATTCCCAAAGGATAATCCATCACAATTACAGGCTTTTGGAAATGTTCTTCCGCTAAAAATCTTTCATGCTCGGATTGCAAATCTAAGCCCCACGAAACAGGAAATTCAAATTTTTTGCTGCATTTTTCGAGGATGGCGATCGCTTCCGTGTAAGTAATCCGCTCAAATTGCTGATCGACAATTTTGCGAGCATTGATCATCACCTGATCATTTACGCGCTCTTGGAAAAACTCCATATCTTCAGGGCAGGTTTCCAAAACATATTTGACAATATATTTGAGAAAGTCTTCCGCAAGGTCGGCATCACCTTCAAGATCGCAAAAGGCAACCTCTGGCTCGATCATCCAAAACTCGGCAAGATGGCGCGAAGTATTGGAATTTTCCGCCCGAAAAGTGGGCCCAAAAGTATAGACATTGGAAAAAGCGGTTGCCATAATCTCCGCCTCTAGCTGACCGCTCACCGTCAAAAAAGCTGGCTTCCCAAAAAAGTCTTCTGTAAAGTCAACGGATTTTCCTGCGGCAGCAATTTCATTTAAGTCAAAGGTGGTCACCCCAAACATTTCCCCCGCGCCTTCGCAGTCACTAGCCGTCATGATCGGCGTATGTACCCAAATAAATCCCCGTTCTTGAAAAAACTGATGCACTGCATAGGCGCAAGCATTGCGTACCCGAAATACTGCCCCAAACATATTGGTTCGTGGACGTAAGTGGGCGATCGTTCTTAAAAATTCTATGGAATGGCGCTTCTTTTGGAGAGGATAGGTTTCAGGATCAGCATTACCAAATACCGCGATCGCTGTGGCTTGCACTTCCACCTTCTGTCCCTTGCCCATTGACTCAACCAAGAGTCCCGTTGCTTCGATGGATGTACCCGTATTGATCTGTTTAATTAAAGCTTCATAATCATCAATGGTTTGTGGTAATACGATTTGTAAGCCCTGAAGTGAAGAACCATCATTCAATTCTAAAAAAGCTATTCCTTTTCCTTCACGCTTTGTGCGTACCCACCCGCGAACGGTGCAAGTGTCGCCAATCTGTCCTAGCCCTTGAGTTCCACGTAACAAATCAATAATTCTTGCAGATGCCATACGCCAGAGATAACCGCTAAAAGTAATTATAAATATTTGTAAAATTTGCAAGAGGATGAAGTTATAAATCTTCAACTCACTGCTTTGGCAAATATGCTATCACTTATAGCTATTGCTTAACTAAGGGTTAGTTGTCGTAAGCCATTTCCCGAATCAAGGGCAGGCGATCGCTGATGTAGTCGTTAAGGTCATGTTGTTGATGGGAATCAAGGTTAGATCGTTCTTTAACTTGATCAACCAATAAACTCATCAACCCATCATCGTCAAGATTTAACAGTAAATTTGGGTGAGCCTTGCTTACTGAATCCCAAAAGAGGCGAATTATAGCAGGGGTCATGGCTATTACCTAAATCCTTAATATTGTCCTAATCTTTTACATATTAGTACAACTAATTAAAAATGATGTTAAAAATCACACAAAATGAAATAAAAGATATCTTCAGACTTAGCGGTGCGCCGCACCCCTAAGTAGATGTACTTAGTCAAACCAGAATTGGTGGGGTATCTTTGCCGCCCCACCAATTCTGGTTTCTGTAATAAAACCCCAAAAAAGCTGATTCGCCAGCGAAGCTGGCGAATCAGCTTTTTTGGGGTTTTGCTATGTGTAATGTTTATGAGGTAATCTGCACATGGCTTACAGAAGGTGTTTTATGGCTAAACAAGTAGAAATTTGGAACGATCTCGCAGAAATTTCTGCTAGAGCCCTGATGCTATGTCAAATTGCTTACAGGGAGGCGATCGCTAAAAATGATCGTTTTACAATTGTGGCGACAGGTGGCAGCTCTCCTAAAGTTTTGTATGAACTCTTGGCGGCAGAGGATTGGGACTGGTCAAAGGTTCATGTATTCTGGGGCGATGAGCGCTATGTGCCAGTTTCTGATCCGCAAAGTAATGAAGGGATGACTCGAACCATTTGGCTAGATCGGATTGCCATTTCTGAGTCAAATATTCATGGCATTCCCACTGATGCTGATGATCCTGCGATCGCCGCTACGCAGTATGAGCAGCATATACAAAACTTTTTTGGTATTGAAGCAGGGATATTCCCACAATTTGATTTGATTTTGTTAGGCATGGGTGATGATGGACACACAGCCTCATTATTTCCCCATACTGAGGCGCTCAAAGTGCGCGATCGCCTTGTAACTACTGGCAATAAAGACGGACAGCCGCGTATTACGATGACTGTACCTTTGCTCAATCAAGCGAAAGAAATCCTATTTATGATCGAAGGTGCAGCTAAGGCAAAGGCGCTAACTGCGGTGCTAGCGACTCAAGGTGATGTGAATCAATATCCTTCGAGATTAATTACAGGAAATACAATTTGGTTATGCGATCGCACAGCGATGAACCAGAAAAAATAAGTACAGCACTTGGCACTGACTTAAAATCCCGATAAATTAATGAGCGGCGCACCGCGCCGCTCATTAATTTATCGGCACTACGCCAAACCTCAATACAGCACTTAGCGCTTAATTAAAACCCAGAGAGATTTTGGGAAGCGGCG
>MNZA01000130.1 GCA_001873375.1 Oscillatoriales cyanobacterium CG2_30_44_21 | reverse complement strand
CGCAACGTTTTCTCTATTCTTGACTTGGACTTGAGCGCGAAGCGCTGTAAACGTAATTGATTGAGACAGGGCAGGGTACAATAACAGAAAATTTGAAGATCACAGGCAAAGCCGATCGACCTTATGGATGCAACCCTTATTCGTCAACTTGTATGGCTAGACTATCGTTTGGCTTTTCTATTTAATGTTTTAGTTCCATTGGGCTTGTTGACATGGGCAGTGCGTAGCAAAAATGAAGCTGTTAGGCGATCGCTGCTTGTTTATTGGCGGGTGGCTAGTTTGACTTTAATTACCATTTATATAGGGGTCGGCAGGCTGCCCATATTTTATGTAACAGGCATTTTATCGGCAGTGCTAATCGTATTGTCCCTTTGGTTTTGGCAAGACCTCAATGAAGATATTGGCGCTTCTCAAAAAAGTCTTAATCTGGTTTATCTGGGCTGGCGTTGGGCTGTGACAGCATATTGTGTTTTTGGTGGACTGTTGCGGATTTTGTTTGTTAACTGTGCATTTATCAATCCTGAGCGATGGGATGATGCTTGTAAAGTTTGGTTTGAACCAGCCCTCAGTCTGGGCAATAGCATTCATCGGGGCGTACCGCCTGAAACTCTGGCTTTTGTGGGAGTGGTTGCAGGGATAATTTACATTCTGTATTTATTTTCCTTTCTGGCTTTTAGTCTCCCCAAAAATGGTCGGATCGCCTTTCGTGACTAATAAAGAACCAATTTTTGGTAGCGCGGCGAAGCCGCGCCACCAAAAATTGGTTCTTTATTTTACGGCGCAGCCCTTACGGTCTATATTGATTGGGATACTTTACTCGCGCACCTGTCCAGAGCAGCTTTTGGCGTAAAGCTTGGTAATAAGAATATTCTTCGCGCAGGACGATAAATTGCGATTGATGTTCTGACATTTTGATATCAACTTTCTGCCCAGGCAAAATTGATGTGGCAATCACCCCATCAGTCCACAACTTGAGACTAGCATCATCAACTGAAAGCGGCCAAATGCTAACGGTCAATTTGGGGGGGATCACGATCGCCCGACTTGAGAGGCTCAGAGGACAAATTGGTGTAATCGCGATCGCGTGCATTCCTGAATGCACGATGGGACCATTGGCAGCGACGGTGTAAGAAGTAGAGCCAGTAGGAGTGGCAACAATTAAGCCATCACCATGATATTGGTCAACTATTTCACCATCAATTTCCAATTCCAGTGACGAAGTAACCATGCGATCTAGCGAGGCGGGTTTGACACACATTTCGTTAAGGCATAAAAAAGGACTACTTGGTTGCCCAAATCTGCATCCTAAACCTTCATCGACCGTGATTACCTTTGCCTCTAACATCATACGCCGCTCAATTGCAAAGCGATCGGCTAATAGTCGTTCCCAAATTTCGCCCGTATTTTCACATTGCTCCATTGAGTGAGTCAAAAAACCCAAATGTCCACCAACATTGATAGCCAAGATCGGTACGTTTAATCTAGCAAGATATCTCGCCGCGCCCAGGGTAGCTCCATCGCCACCCAAAACCACCGCCAGATCAATCTCTTGATGCATTGATTCGAGAAATACAGGATAAGGATTATCCGTTGATCCTGTTGGGCCAATTAACACCTTAGTCCCAAGTTGTTCCAACTCATAGCTACAGCGCTCCGCCCATTCCTTGCCAACCTGACTACCAGACTTATAGGCAACTATTGCTTTACTAATCTTCACGATCGCCTCGAATAAATTGAAATTTGTAGCCCAGCTAAATCTAAATTAGCCACCAAAATATACAGATCTAAAAAATGTTTGATTTTAAAACTAAAACCCTTGCCCTAAATGCCCTCACGTTACAGCGCTTTGCGCTGACTTAAAACTCAGAGAGATTTTTGATCATCGGCGCTTCGCGCCACTTTCACAAATCTCTCTGTAACCCTTAAAGCATCAATAGACTGTATAGCAATTGTCATTTTGAGAAATCACAGCCACTTTGAAATTTACTAAATACCTAGATAAGTTGACAGCAAATTATTGTCATAAACTGTCTTTTTAATGGCGATATTGTCGTGAATTTCCAACATTTAATTAAAATTTACAATACAAAAATTTGATTTTTAAGATAAGATTTGACACTAGGAAACATTCTTGGTGTGAAGGGTAAGTCATGAGTCAAGCAGGATTTGGCGATTCATCATCACAGGAGAGCATTAGTTTATCAGAGCTAGAATCTCAATTTTCGAGTGGATCTTCTAATTTAGTAGATGAGCCATCTACTCTATTCAAAGCCTTGCCCAGACAGCTGCTGGAACAAGAGCTACGCCTCTACAATGAGCGAAGTCAACAGGCTCAAGTTCTGCTCCGCCAAGCTCAGGAGCAGTTGCAGCTATCGCAATTAGTCATTCAAAGACAAGAAACTCTGACGCTCACCTTGCAGTCACGGATTGATCAGCTTGAAAGAGAGCTGCAAGATACCCACAGCAACTGTGACGAACTACGCGATCGCCTGAAACGTCAACAACATCACACCTCTCAATTAAAAGCCGCTCTCGAACGTTGCCTTGACACTTCAACCACGACAAACATTCCCAACAATGATCTAGCTCTGTCCGCCCTAGAGTCTTGGTCAATCGCCAAGCTAGCCGATGAAAAAATATCTCCTGTCGAATCAATTGGCAATGACGCTCAATTGCAGAATGTAATTAAAATCTCACCAACGCTTCCTGAACCTGACCATTCCGATAGCAGCCCATCAGAGCTATCTCTTGTTGAATCGACAACTTCTAAACAGGATCAGCAGCAGCAGCAGCCTGTTAACTTACCCATCCCCCCCAAGTCTCAGCCCATCTCCCCCCTCATTGTTAGACCGCACAAAGCTTCCCATGGTTCACCGATAGCTCCTAACCTGCCCGCCTTACAGTCTGTTGGCGAATCTGCGGGAGAGCCAAACTTATCAGCAAGTCACGATTCTTGCGAGTTCGGCGAATCATCAATTGCATCAGGGCATACCTTGGCTAAGTCGTCAGTGGTTGCGACTGTGGCAACTCCTAAATTCATGCAGTCTTTGTACTCTAATCATCATGAAGCTAGCTCGGAGCCAGAGGAGCCAGAATTTATAGCTGTTGCTGCCAACTCTCGCAAAGCTGTAACATCCCTCGCCGCCGTACAGTTACCTCAGTTTCCACCGCTTCCCCGCCGTCAACGATGGTAAATAATTGTGCGTTGCGGCGGAGCCGCGATGCACAATTATTTATCTAAGTAAGCGCAAAGTGCTGTATACAAAGCCAAGAAATGGCGTAGTCATTTCTTGGCTTTGAAAACCTATACTGAGTTTGGTTCTTAATTCACAAAAGTGTGACTACAATTTTTATGAATTGGTATTAGTGGTCTGTGAGATATGATTGGCTTCCTGCGTGGTGAGATTGCGGCTTGTAAAGCATCCGATAGCTCTCGAAAAAACACCCCTTCTTACTGGCTTACTCTGGATGTGCATGGTGTTGGTTACGACATTCAGGTTAATGCTAGAACAGCCAACAGCTTGCCTGAAGCGGAATGTAAAATCTTTACGCATTTAGTGGTGCGCGAAGATCAAATGATCTTGTATGGTTTTTTAACCCTTCCCGAACGTGAGTTGTTCCGACAGTTGATTAGTGTCTCAGGGATTGGCTCTCAAGTTGCCTTGGCTTTACTAAATAGTTTAGGGATTCAAGATCTAGTTAAAGCCATCATTTCAGGAAATACCCGCATTTTGAGTCTGACCCCAGGGGTCGGCACAAAAACTGCCGAAAGGCTAGCCCTAGAACTAAAGACTAAGTTAGCGGATTGGAAATTGTCTCAACTAGGCGCGACCGTATCTGTCGGCAATGTGGTTAGTGTGGCGTTACAGGAAGAAGTGGAAATGACTCTGCTTGCTCTTGGCTACACGCCTACAGAAATTAGCAATGCTCTCAATGCGATCGCTAATTTACCGATTCTTGCCAAAACTCAAGATATTGAAGCATGGATTAAAGAAGCGATCGCTTGGTTGTCAAAATAATTTAATGCAAAATCCCAAATAGAGACATGGCGTAGCCATGTCTCTATTTGGGATTACCACTCGATGTTGTTAAGTAGCCCATCATAATTAAAACTTAAAACCAAAAGCTGTGCTGCCCGCGCAGCGGGCGGCACAGCTTTCTAGGTTATATCTAGCTACTTAGTAAATGTTTTTGGATCTGTTCTCCGATTTTGGCATTGCCCGAAGTCTTGGAAATGAAAGAAGTAGCACCAACAAACTTCGCCCTAAGTTGATTGATAAGAGTATCATTACTGGTCAAGATCAAGATAGGCGTATCCTTAAATTCGGGAATCCGTCGAATTTGAGTGCATAGCTCATATCCGCCAACTATGGGCATGATGAGATCGAGAATGATCATTTCTGGCTTATGTTCCATTAGTAAAGGTAAAGCCCTAATGGAATCTCGAATTCCTAAGAAGTCAAATCCAAAATCTTTTGCGATTTGTTCAATTGTCATACAGACTTGCTTGCTGTCGTCAACACAGGCAACTAAAGGATGACCTAGCTCGACCCTTACTTCTGGACTAGCTTCAATTAATTTGATTTGTTCAGTTTTAGTTGTCGTTCCTAAAAAGATAGCCGCAACAGGAGATTCGATATCAGGAATCTCTACTAGTCCAATCATCCCTCGATAGTAATAAGCCATCAGTGATTGGGTCAGGGTCAGTAAGTCTTTTTTGAGCCATGCCGATAGTTCGCGTAGCGATCGCTTGCCATCGAGGATCGTCGTCAAGGTCTTGTGAGTTAACTCTGAAGCTTCTCCTTTAAGCTGAGCAGGACGCTTAATCCAAGCCGCTAGGTTAGGAGAGAAATCCGCAATTCCCAACTTCCGCCATAATATCCATTCTTGATGAGCCTTATTGATCGCACTTTCTGCATGGATCAAAGCAATTACGGGCGTAACTTCATCTTCAATGTCGCAGTAATAACTGATGCGTTCATTAGCTGCACATTGGATCACATCAAATAGAACTTCTCGCACAAAATTTTCAATAATCGGCGAAATCTGCTCTCGGTTTAGGACTGACCGCTTCATCAAAATCACTAGGACATGGTAGTCCCACAACTTAATTTCCTTAGTGTTGCGAAATGACATCTTGCTGAAGTCTACACATACTTTGTACTCAGACATCAACCTCCGCCAGCGTCGATGATTGTGAGTTCCTCCCGAAGCCCATACTAACCTTCCATGACAATAATAAATATTCCATTTATTATTTTTGACACTTTTAATCTCTAGTTTGCCTGTAAATTGTTTGCGTACATAACCACGCAGTTGTTCCATCAGGCTATATACGGCTAGGTTATCTGTGTCCATACGCTACCTACACTTACTAGAAATCAAACAGGAGATTTTTGGAATCCAGCCGATTGAGGTTTAATTTAAGTAGCTAGGTTTAGTTAAAACCTAAAACCAGAGATTGTTCCGCCCGCGTAGCGGGCGGAACAACCTTCTTGGTTTTTAGCTTACTTATGCCTAGCTACTTAGTAGAGAAAATTTTAAAAACACGGCTTTAGCGCGAGGCACAAAAAATTTTCTGAATCTTTAATCAAGCTCAAAAGCTGGGTAGCTAATCCTACTAACTCAAGTATTAGCGCTGCGCTTTGCGCCTCACTAATACTTGGGTTAGTGGTGATAAAACCCTTGTTTTTTTGAATTTAATAATTTCTTTTTGACATGACAACTATTACTTTTAAGAATAACATCAAACAATTTGAGAAAGTAAAGGCAATTTCGCTTTACTTTCTCAAATTTAGGACTTACGCAAAAATGCTTTGAAATCCGCAGTCCAATGTAAGGGCAATTCATGAATTGCCCTTACATTGCTTGGCGTTTATACAGCGCTTTGCGCTTGCAGAAGATTAGTGGCGGCGCGAAGCCCTGCCACTAATCTTCTGCTATACATGGGTGATGCAACCGATTTTGTAGTATGTTGATGAAGATTTGTGCTTAGAACATCTTGCAACTTTTCAGTCTAACTTTACACCCATGTCGAAGTCATCAAGAACTAATAAATCTGTTAAGCAAAAACAGTCAGCTATGTTGCTGTATGTCAGCCTTGGGGCTTCGGTGGTGGCTGGGGGGGCTTATCTTTATTTTATGCAGCGATCGCAATCGACTCAGGGCATTTTGGGAGCCGCCGCCGCGATTCCGCAAGGGGCGCAGGTGGTAATGGCTTTTAATACTAAGTCTGAGCCTTGGACAAAACTAGCGCAGTTTGGCACACCCGCATCCCAAAAGCTGATTGGTGAAGGCATCGCCAAATCGCCGCTCAATTCATTATTAGTTCAAAGCAAAACTGAATATAGTCGAGATGTGCAGCCCTGGCTGGAGGGTGGATATATCATCACGGCGCTAGTGCCGAACTCAGCGCAACCTCAAGCCCCTGCCTCAACTTTGGTCGTTGCGCCAACACGCGATCGCGCTAAGTCCGATGCTTTTTTGGTCAAATATCGGGAATCCTTAACTCAACAGGGCGCAAGGTTTACCTCCCGACAATACAAGGACATCACCTATTACGAATCGCCGACCCGTGATGCAAACAATAGTGTTGTAACGGCAGATCTGGGTGGTCAATATGTGGCGATCGCTACTAGTTCTTTATTGATGCAACAGGCGATCAATACTTACAAAGGTGATAGCCCATCTTTGGCAAAAAAGCCGATTTTTACTAAGGTATATGGCTCTGGGACTAACTCTAAAATTGCGGAGGCGTTAGTCCAAGTCTATTTGGATGGGGATGTGGCGCTGGAGTTTATTGGCTCTCAGACTAATCTCAATCTCAATGAAGCGGCGATCGCCCAGTCACGGCGCGAGCTAGATGCGATGACCTTGACAGGTGGCACGCAAAAGGAAGGATTGCGATTTGAGTTGAATACTTATCTCAAAAATGACAATCCCAATCCGCTCACTAACAATGAAGCGAAGGTCTTAAATCTGTTACCGCAAGAGACGTTTTTATTGGTTTCAGGAGTTAATCTCTATCAATCTTGGCAGTCATTAGTGGCTCAGGCAAAGGGAAATGCTAACTCAGCGCAGTTAATTGAACAGATTCGCAAAGGTGTTAAAGATAGTCTCAAATTGGATTTAGATCAAGATTTGTTGAAGTGGATGGATGGCGAGTTTGCGATCGCGGCAGTTCCCAATAATCAAGGCATCTTGGCGAACCCAGGCTTTGGCTTTATGGCGATCGCTCAAGCGAGTGATCAGAATATGGCGCAATCGGCATTTGAAAAAATCGATAAAGCTGCCCAATCTAATGCTGGTGGACTACTGCCCAAAGCCGTGGAGATTAAGCCCAAACAAATAGCTAGTCAATCTGTCACCGCTTGGGCGATCGCTAATACTAATGTGGCGGTACGCGGAACTTTAGATAATAATTTTGTGTTTTGGTCGATGGGAGATCTTGCCAATATGTTTGTGCCTAAGCCTTCCCGCAGTTTAAATGAGAGCAAGTCTTTTCAAATTCTCACCACTGATATTCCCAAATCAAATGGAGGTTATTTTTATTTAAATATGACGACGGCGCTTTCCTTAGCCGATCGCCTTTTGCCACCTGAAGTCAAGTCCAATCCTAGCTTTACCGAGATTCGTTCTGTTCTGGATGCGATTAACGGTATTGCGGTCACTTCCACCAATGTAGATCCTAAAACTACGCGCTTAGATTTTCTTTTCACTCTCAAACCCACCCCAGGTAACTAGATAGGGAACAACCGAACCAAGAAAAAAGAGAAAGCGTTGCAAAGCAACGCTTTCTCTTTTTTCTTGGTTCGGTTGTTAATTCACAAAAGTGTGCCTACACTTTTGTGAATTTGTCTTAGTACAGGACAAAAAGTTGCAAAGATAGACAGGAAGGGGTTTTATAGAAGATAACTACAGCATCCGTAAAACCCCTATGGAAGAGATTAACCTATTCCGCGAAAAATTACAGCAACATCTGCCTTGGAATGCGGCAAGACTGTCTTTTGTGTCGATATTCTTGACCGCGCTAATGCGAGTAAAGACAGTAAACCTAGGGGAAATCGCCACAGGATTTAGCGGCAAAGCCAAAGTTGAATCGCACTACAAGAGATTACAGAGGTTTTTTCGAGACTTTGA
>MNZA01000042.1 GCA_001873375.1 Oscillatoriales cyanobacterium CG2_30_44_21 | reverse complement strand
TCGCGCCGCGCCTCTAATTTTTAAGTGGGAAGAGCGTAATTACTTGGTTGGTTTAATCTTTTTTAAAGCTGACTCTGCAACTTTCTGAATCTGGCTGACAGTTTTTGATACCTGCTTTTCTAACTTCTGCTCAACTCCGTCAAGGGCTTCATTGATTGACTCGACCGCCCAAGCATCGAGTTCTTCAAGGCGATCACGGGCAACATCGACTTTTTTATCAATATTTTGATGAGCTTTTTTAAGGTTTTTGTCGTATTGCTGCTGCGCCACATCAGCGATCGTATGCAGTTTTTGTTCAATCTGACGCTTAATATCTTTGTCTGCCATTGCTATGACTCCTAAATGGACTACTGCGAAATCTGGTTTTTACAGCCTGATGATTTTGATAGTTAGGGCGGCGCGAAGCGCCGCCCTAACTATCAAAGAGTGGCTAGAAATATTCCTGTTGAAGCTAAAAAAATTACAATTCCCAAAACTGTCTTTTGCAGTCTACCCATAATCGGATTAATTTCATAGCTAACTAGCAAACGGTCTTTTTCTAAATCTGCTTGCGGCTTCTCCCAAGTTTGACCATCGTACCAGCCCGACTCTTCATAAAAAATCTTGGCACTATTCAGTCGCTGCTTGACGTGTCCCCATCCTGACAGCATTAGTAAAACTGGCAAAATCAAACCCACCGCACCGCCAATACTGTCTACGCATACAAACTGCCATAGGTGACGGCTAGGTGACTGAATGCTCATGGCGACAGGGGCAAATACGATCGCAAAGCCCAACCACATTTTAAATAAGACCTGCAAATATTGCGATCGCGTGAGTCTCGCCCAGCGATAAAAAAAAGCTTCTTTAAGCTCGATATATTCATTGAGTGGTTGTTGCTCTTTGGGAACGGGGCAGGTCATAGGTATTAATGGACTGGGTATGTATAAATAGCTAGGCACAATCCCCAACCCTATAGCGTACGCCACAGATTGGGGAGCTAGTTTTTAATTATGCCTCGCTAAGTGGGCAGGCTTAATAAAAAACAGAGTCCCAAGAGGCTAATTCGCCCGCTTCGCGGGCGAATTAGCCTCTTGGGGTTTATATAATCAGTCTATCAAGTATTATTAGGAGTGGCTTTAGTGTTTACAGCGCCGATAGAGAAGTGTGATGATTAATCTGCTCAATTTAGAAGAACTATTAAATTTAGCCAGACTAGAAACCTCTCAAGGAAAGTTACCAAGTTACATTCCATTGTTGGCGCAGGTAAATCCCCAAAGTCTGGCGATCGCTATTGCTGACTTAGATCAAGAACTCTTAACTGCGGGGGATATCCATTTAACTTTTCCACTTATGAGTGTGGTTAAGCCGTTTTTATTGCTGTATCTACTGGAAATATTTGGAGAAAAGAGAATATTTGAGCGAGTCGATCACCAAGCTTCCCTTTTGCCTTTTAACACTATTCCCGATCGCAAACCGCCCAATCCCATGCTCAATTGTGGCGCGATCGCCCTTGCTTCATTATTAGACTCTTGCCAAAGTCTTCAAGATTGGCTTAATCAAAAATCGGGCGCGAGTCTATCCATCGATCAGCAGATGTTAACATCGGTGCGCTCAGTCTCCAGTCGGAAGAATTTGGCGATCGCCGCGCAACTGCAAAAGCTAAAAATCATTAATAATCCTGAACAGGCTTTGGCTATTTATGAAGAAATTTGTTGCCTATCTTGCCATGTAGTAGACCTAGCAAAAATCGGTACGCTTTTAATCAATAACAAGGTTTCCAATGTAAATATAGTTTTGGAAGTAATGACCGATTGCGGAATGTATGAAACTTCAAGCGACTTTGCTCAAGAAGTTGGCTTACCATCTAAATCCAGTATTAGCGGGGCGTTACTGTCGATACTGCCCCATCAGTTAGCGATCGCCTGTTATAGTCCCGCCCTCGATGATGTTGGTAATTCAGTGGCGGGGATATTTTTACTCAATCAATTACTCAAAAAGTGAATGGCGTCGCTTTACGACGCCATTCACTTTTTGGACAATTGCCAATCAAACAAAAAATCTTTAAAAGTCAAAGTAAATAAAGGGAAGCTTTTTCTCAGGACTAAACAGGCTGACTAGAAATAAGCTGATTGGAACTAAAAATAACTTAACTTGCCAGTTTAACTGCCATTTAGTGCGATCGCAGCGATAGGCGATTAGCGACATGATCAGCAGCCCCAGCATTAACAACGCAATCTGTCCCGTGGTGATCCCAAAGGATTCCACATATATTTTCACGCCAAATTGGGGATCGCTCCCATAGCCCCAAAGTCTTTGCAAAACCATATTTGCGTCAATTAAGTTGGGCAGCCTAAAGGGTATCCACCCTAAGATGACGATCAATTGGGTCAAGGCGATCGCCAAAATTTGCATCGGCACAGGTTTCCACATTTTTTGTAAACCCTCAAATGCTGAACTAACCTCCATCCATAGCCGATGCCCCACCAGCGCCGCGCCATGCCACAGCCCCCAAATAATAAATCCCCAATTTGCGCCATGCCAAATGCCTACCACCAGCATAATGATCATCAAATTTAGGCAGGTTTGCCAAAGCCCACCCCTCGAACCACCGAGGGGAATATAGAGATAATTTCGCATCCAAGCGCCGAGGGTCATGTGCCAACGTCGCCAAAAATCAGAGATACTCGCTGAAAAATAAGGAAAGTCAAAATTTTGCGGTAGCCTAAATCCAAATAACAATGCACTACCCCTTGCCATATCGATATAACCGCTGAAGTCACAATAAATCTGGATACTATAAGCCAGCAAAGCTATCCATATATCCACACTGCCAGCGCGATCAGCGTTCCGAAAAATCAAATCCACAAGCCGCCCCATATTGTCCGCGACCAGCCCTTTTTTGACCGCCCCGCAAGAAAACAGCCACACCCCTTCGACAATATCCGACAAAATTGGACGCGATCGCGTTACTAACTGAGGCGAAAACTCTTGATAGCGGGTGATTGGACCCGATAGTAACTTGGCAAAAAATAACTTGTAAGCCGCAAAATTTAGAAAATCCTTCGCAGGGCTGCTACCGCGATAAATATCTACTAAATAGGCAATTAACTCAAACACAAAAAAACTTAAAGTAATCGGCGGCACAATATTCGCTTTTGCCCAAATCGCCAGCGCACTGCCCACAGGTAGCCCCGTAATATTGCCGATCGCCGTAGCTACAAACGGAATATATTTGAATCCAAACAGCAATAAAACATCAAAAAAGATCCCCACAAACAGCAACCACTGTTTTAAAAAGCTATTTCCCTTGCGAATCTCCCCGCCCAGCCAGAAGTTAACCACCAACATGACCAACAACAACCAAATGTACTGCTTTTGGATAAAGGAGTAAAAAAACAAACTCGCCGTCAAAATGACGAGCAGCCTAGCCTGTACATTTGGTAACAGCCAATAAATAATCGTGGTGCTGATCAGAAATTGGACATATTCTAAGGAAAGAAAATCAAAATCCATCGTTAGGAGACTACTTCTGGCAAAGAAATCAGCGTTGACGGCTCTTCAAGTTGAGTGGGATCAATATGCTTGATCGGAATCCAACTTGGTAGCGTACTGCTTGCTTCTTCGACCTGCAATTGGACACAGGGAATTGTATCTGAAAGTATGGAGCTAGCCATCATCCCTGTATGAATCTCAACATGAGCCGTTGAAACTGCCTCAAATATCAAATTTTGTCCAGGAAAGACAACGCGCTCAAAATACCACTGTGGCACATCGGTAATCCTCGCGACTTGGATTTTGCTAGTTGCATTTACATAGGAACAAACAATCTTTTTATCGTGCAGATCAGCCGGTAAGGGATCAAATATAGACATAATGTTTTTGTATAAAGTTATTTAAGTAAAATTGACAAGCATTATTAAAGACGGAAGTGTAAACAAAGCTATATTTTCTGTCTTTGACTCTAAACTATCCTTAACTTTACCCGAACAGACCCTGCCGATATGTTCAGACTTAGTAAGAATATACGTCTCAATACCTAACTTGGGTATAAATTACCACCCAAGTTAGTCTGACGATTGTAAACACTACTACCAACCCCGCAATTTTAGGCTTTTCGATCACGCAGTAATTAGCTTTACGCCTTACAGCCATTTCTAAGCGCTATATGACAAAAGAAACGTTGCAAAGCAACGTTTCTTTTGTCTATTGGATTTGTACCAAAGTAGATTTAGCCAATGGCTCAGGATTTTGAGCAACGCCTCGAACTGCCCGAAACATCCCAAACCGACAGATGCCTGTCCCGAAGGCAAAGCGCATCAATAATAAGGTGGGAACTTCGCGCAGTGACTTGATAAACCCAGTTACACCAAATTTAACTAAACCTGCTGGGCGAAT
This sequence comes from Oscillatoriales cyanobacterium CG2_30_44_21, assembly GCA_001873375.1. Classification (GTDB taxonomy): domain Bacteria; phylum Cyanobacteriota; class Cyanobacteriia; order Pseudanabaenales; family Pseudanabaenaceae; genus Pseudanabaena. Next base: position 7,862 of record MNZA01000042.1, on the reverse strand, counting down.
AATTCCCTGCCAAATCGAATCAATCCACGAAGGTAAAGTCTCCTGCGTCCAATCGGCAGTAATTACGTTAGACTGCGCCAACTTAGTCGCCTCAAGGGTTTCCGCAAAGCCCTCAATGCTGGCAAAAGCAGGATGCGACCATTGGTCTAATAGTTGCTTCATAATCAAGCGTTCGACAAAATTAAGGGGGATTTGGCGATCGTCTCTTTGGTTCCAATCGGCAACCACCAGTACGCCATCGGGCTTCAACACGCGCATTAATTCCTTAGCAAATACTTCTTTGTCGGGCATATGGGGTCCCGCTTCGATACACCAAACCACATCAAAACTAGCATCCGCAAATGACAAAGCCATCGCATCATCTACTTGAAACTTAGCATTTACATCGGCGGCAGTTAGTTCAGTTGCTCTCTGTACCTGTTGGGGACTGATGGTAACTCCTGTCACCGCAAAGCCATATTCCTTTGCCAAAATCCGACTACTGCCGCCAATCCCGCAGCCCACATCTAATAAGCTGCTACCCTTGGTAACTTGATCAAGTTTCCCCCACTGCACCATCTCCCTTACAAAGTCAGCCTTGGCTTCGCGAAAGTCCTTGCGCTGAGTGGGCGAGCCATAATGCCCGAGATGAATATGATCTCCCCAATAAAATTCTAGAATTCCATCTTGTGTCCATTCGTCATAGGAACGAGCTACAGAGTCGGTTGACTCGAAAGGACGAGTGGTAATTAGATATGTAACCACACCTAGCAAAAGTAAACCAAGGGATATTTTTAGAACAATTAAGGGATTCATCGGTGCTTAAAGTTGGGTATAAAAATTTTTTTAATTTTTTTTAAAGCATTGTTGCGGCGCAGCAATGTTTTAAAAAATAGCATTAACATAAGTTTACATTAACAAAGAATAAGGTCGGTGCATCGCGCCGACCTTATTCTTTGGGGCTTAATAAATAAATGAGAGTCGGCGCGATGCGCCGACTCTCATTTATTGGATTTGGCATTGGTCGCATAGACCAAAAAATTCAAGGGTGTGATAATAAATCTGAAAAGAATGGGTTTTGGCAAGTTGATTGCCGAGATCGTGGATCGGGCAGCAGTCAATTGGCAAAGACTTGCCACAATTTAGGCAATTAAGATGATGCTTGTCGGCAGGCATAACGCTGTAGACAGTTTCCCCATTGGGCAGTGTCAAAGCTTTAATTAAACCTTGCAGTTTTAATGTTTCCAGCGATCGATAGACCGTGGCTAATCCTACGCTTTTCTCACTACTGCGTAGTTCTGAGTGAATATCCTGCGCTGATATAGCGCGATCGCGATCTTGGAGGAGATGTAGCACTCGTTCTTGACTGCGAGTGAGTTTTTCTTTCATGCTTTTAGGTCAACGTACAGCCCGATTTTGTAAGTGTTATGAAGCAACGCTTACAAAATTATTCTAGATTAGATAATTTACGGCGCGAAGCACCGTAAATTATCTAAAACTTAAATGGATTATAAATCAGACAGGGCGTAAAGCTCTCTTGCAGTTGTTTACAGGTATCTTCACTAATGTTGGTCAGCATTCCTTTGTAAACTAACTCATCGATCGCCTGAGTGCCGTAAACTAAAGCCGAAATCCCCGCGACTGTGGCACGAAAATTGATCGCTGAGTTGGGTAAATCATCATTGACAATCCGCCTAACGCTAAGCTGTCCCCGATCACCATTTACCCCAAAAATCCCCTCATTCCAACTGCAATCGGGATCACTGAGGGCAAAGGTAAAGCGATCGCAGGCGATCGGTAAACCATGCAGAGCGCCCACCACATCCACGACTCTGACCATCCAAGGATCGGTGAGCTTTGACTCTAGCTGTCCTGCATTTGTGAGCCATTGATGCACATTTACATCTGGGGGAATAGGCATTTTTATAGAAGCAACTTGATCGCGATGACTGGCAAAAAAACTAAACAAGCGATCGCGAGATTGTTGATCTGTCCAAAAAATTGATGAAATTTCAATTTGCCGATCGCGCAGGGGAATGTTGCCACTGCTGTCGATCGCATAAATGGCGATCGCGACAGGCTGGCGATCGCGCTTGATTACCACGCAGAGCTTGTGGCGGTGCAAGTGCCACCATTGCTCATAGGTAAAGTTAGTGATTACTAGCCCATGACTATTTGGCTGTAGGGTTTGCGATCGCAGGTGTTCATATAAAAAGTTGGACAAGATATCTTTTGCTTCAGTGGCGGCAAGGCGATCGCAGGTCAAGTTGACTAAATTAGGCTCTTTTAAATGCAGTTTTAAATAGGGCGCAAGGGAGGCGATCGGAATATTGATTTCATTTGTAGGATTGGTGATCGCGTATCCCAAGGCGCTGTAAAAGCTTTCTTTAAAAGGCGTGAGCATACTAATACCAATGCCCTGCATCCGCATTTCCAGAAATGCACTTTTGATCAAAGCCTTGACACAGCCTTGATTGCGGTATTCAGGATATGTCCACACACCGCCAAGCCCGCCCATCGCCTTGACACTGCCCCTAACTGATTGCTGAAAGTTAAAGCATTGCAAAGCCGCCGCAATCTTGCCGCCGATCTCAGCGACTAGCACTTCGTCTGGATTAATCGCAGTTAAGTGCGATCGGGGTAAATCTTGATTAGTCCATCGCGAATAAGCATACAAATCTCCCTTGAGAATCTCTAACCGTTCGTTTTTCTCAATCTTGCGAATCTTCATAAATTAGCTAACGGCGTATCCTATGAATTTACCCATAAACCCTATAGGTTGTTCCGCCCGCTACGCGGGCGGAACAACCTATAGGGTTTATAGATATTGTCGATCAAGCTCAGAATAATTGGGAAAGCGTTGCAAAGCAACGCTTTCCCAATTATTCTGAGTTCGGGTTTGTAAGATATTTCAATGCTCTGAATTCTTAAATTAGGAACTTAGTGTAAATTAGGGCTACGCCGCAAAGTAACGAAGCAAGTTTTTGACGGCATAGTTACGCCACCGAAAACTTGCTTCGTTAGGAAATTGCAAAGCCTTTAAGTAGATCGGCATAAGTAAACTAAAAACCAAAGAGATTGTTCCGCCCGCAACGCGGGCGGAACAATCTCTGGTTTTAGATTCCAATTAAGCTCGGCTACTTAATCATTTAGAAAATTATGGAGTAATTGCAAATGAATCCATTTGGTGGAATTGTCCAAAAAGCATTTTATCTCGGTCTAGGCTTGGCAACTGTTGCAGGGGAAAAAGCGGGGGAGACTATTGGCGAGCTTCGCACTCAGGCGAGTAAGCTCGCTGATGAGTTGGTTGAACGAGGCGAGATGACCACCGAAGAAGCCAGAAAATTTGTGGATGATCTAGTGCGTAACTCACAAAATCCTATTGGTGAAACGCCTATTTCATCTGGCTCTGGAGACAAGGACAGCCCCCGCACCATTAACATTGATGACGATGATGTTTTGCCAAGCGATGTGGATACGCTCAAAAGTGAAGTCGAAGCCCTTCAAGAAGAACTGAGACGTTTACAAAAATAGATTGCAGATTTAGCCCCAATCAATAAGGAAAAACGCAAGAAGCGAGTGGCGGCGCAAAGCGCCGCCACTCGCTTCTTGCGTTTTAAACTTGTTTTAGTGAAGGCAACTTTGAGATGCTATTATGTTGTTTGCAAAGTTATTTGCTAAAAGCGCCGATGTAGCACAGGGGTAGTGCAGCCGATTCGTAATCGGCAGGTCGAGAGTTCAAATCTCTTCATCGGCTTATTTTTATTGTCAAAAAATAGCGGAAAAGCCTTGTTCGGTAATGCTTTTGGGTTTGTGAAAATAAAATAATTGTACCTGAATATACCTGATTGACACTCTAAAACTAGGCTAACTTTAGGCATGGCAGAAATTGATATAGACGGAAGGATCGCCCAAGCTAATGGGCGGCTCAAATCGGCAAAGGTGGGAATAGCGATCGCAAGGCAAGGCGATCGCCTATATTTGCGCGGTACTTTTCCGCCCAAACCAGATAGCGATAAAAAAACTGCTCTCTTGCCGCTCAACAAATGGGACATAGTGTTAAAGTTCACACCGACTTGTATCACCACTGGATAAGCGATCGCCATCACCAAAAAGCCTATGACTTACTGATGCAAAGAAGCGATCGCCCAAAGCCGCCAACTATTTAGGAAATGTTCTACCGATAAGTTTCTCTAAATTATCAAGACTTTTGGCAATGGATTCAAATCTAAAGGTTGATACAGACTGATGTGATTCAGCCTTAGCCTCATGTTTGTTCAGCTTTGCCTCAAATACTTCAAGGTTAGCTAAGCCAACCTCATGAATTTGATTTAGTTTGTAATTTTGCTCAACCTGCGACTTTTCCAAATTGTCCAAGCGTCCATCAAAGTGATCTAATTTTTCATCAACTCGATCAAATTTCTTATCAATTCGATCCCTTTCTGAACTGGTGATTATCTTTCTCAAAGCACCAAAAATCTTGTCAAGCATAAATCACCAATCGTTAAGGAGTAATTTCTAAAACATGACAAATTGCATTAGCCCCGTTACCAATTGCAAACACAGCCCCAGTATAGATTGACGCAAAACTCCATTCATAAAGGGAGTTTGCAGGAATTCTCGTAAAGTAATTAGCTGTAGTTGATACGTTGGTAGTAACTCCCAGATAGACGATCCGACTGCTGTTATTGAAAATGCTAAAACCCTTACGGTTAGGGTTAGCGGCGATCAATTGCTGTGAGGAAGTTCCAACTGTACGGGTTGCAATTGTGGCGCTATTGCTGGGAGTGGGATCTAAATTTGCGGGAACGCTAGAGTCTACATAGAGAGCCATTTAATTAGACCCCCTCAACTACAGGCGGAAAATTTATATCAATAAGTGTTTGAATACGGTCTTTAAAAGCGCTATCAAGAAGTTCAGAACCTGTAGAAATAGTTGAAACTTGCAAAGCTCTAACTCTCTGCTCAAGAGCTTGGGCGTAATCTATCAAAGCATTATCAAACTCGATAAAGCCCCCCTGAACAATCGTTAGAGGCTGATTAGAATCCAAAATCTTAGCCATCAAAGCCTTCTCTAAGATCGAGTTCTTTTGCTCAATGGGTAAAGGATTATTAGCCCAAGCCAAGCAAGCGAACCACATAGCGATTAGCTGACTATCGGGAACCTGCGAGATATTCATTTTCACCCCTAAAATTTATTCGCCAAAATACTGCCAAACAATGATCGTGAAATCGGTAAGCCACGGAACAGGCTTAAACCTGAGTCTGTAATTATTGCCATTAGCAATATTGAACCTAAAGAAAGTAGGGTTAAAACCCAAGTAACTGAAGGAGTCGGAAACTTCTAATCTTGAAAAAAAAGTGTCAACTAATTCCAAATCAATTACTTGGATTATGTCCCCCGCCTTATTCCACCCCGCTTTCTTTTGAGAAGATTGAAGATCGAGACAAATAACTCTGCGATAAAGAGTGAAAGACAAATCTATGGCGTTAAGCACCCCAGAAAAGCTTTCACTACCCGCATATTGCCAATCACTCATCTTCTATTTATTGGTGTAGTAACCGTTTACTGTGTGAGAAATTGCAGCAAGCAGACCAAAGATCTCAGGGTTATAACCAGTTCCTGCAAGAATTGCAAACACAACAGTCGATAGCGATGCGATCGTGGTTGTCAAATCACTTTTTTTATTAATCATCTTGCTCATCCCCTATTAGATCGTACTCACCGCCCAGAGCGTACTCGATCGCCTCATCAAAAGAGACAGTTTCGAGCAAACCCGATCCAGCCCTTTGCACCACACACTGAGAGCCGTTGAAATCCGAAGGCAAGGAGCCATTAAGAATTTCATAAAATCCCTCATCATCAGGAAGCATAATGAGGCGATCGGTAATCATACGAAGTCAGACCAAGCTGCCGCCGTATACTGCCCGTCTTTAGTTCTAAATTTGCCCGCAACCTGAGATTGATTGGTTGGATCGTAGAAAGTGGTAGAGCTGACAGAGCTATCTTTACCAGTCACAATACTTTCGGCGCGGGGAGGTTTAGGGAAGGAAGCACCAAAAACTAGATCCTGTTCGGTTCCGTTCGCTTCTTTAATTCCAAGCGCTCCGAAGTTTGCGCCCAATTTGGCTTTTTGAGCCTTTCTCATACCCCAAGCATATTTGACACCGTTTACTGTGACGTAAACAGGTAATTGGAATTGAGTGAGAGACTTGCGACCATTTGGACGAGATTTTGTGATATTAAAGCCAGCAGCAATAGCAGCTACCACAGCAGCGGGAGCGATAAAGCTAGACTCCAAGCCTGTCGCAGTTCGGCGAGAAGCCCTGCGAGGCTTGGGAGAATTGGCTTTAAAAATCAAGCCAGTCACGGGGGTAGACACATCAAGGGCTTGATGACCCAAAACGGTAGAAGTGGACTCTTTAACAGTAGTCCTGAAACCATACTTAATCCCCGCGTATGGCTCCGCTAGCGCGACAGAAACTAATCTAGATGTCATTGATTTTCACTATTTATTGAAGGTTTAACGAATTGCGACTAGATTTATGAGCGAGTCAAACCCGCTCATAAATCTAGGCATTAACCGCAGTAGTAGCAGCCTTATTCAAAGGACTACGGCTAGCAAAGCTATAAGTTGCAGAGACGTAGAAATTGCCATCAGTCGAATCAATGAAAGGCACGCCAGACACAGGCTGAGGATAACTAGCAAGCTTGGTAGTGTTAGCAGGATTAGCATTGAAAGCGGTTTCAGCATCGGCGGCTACATCCATCAAATTTGTCAGTAATTCGGCGACTTTTTCATCAGTGAGAGCAATTGAAGGTTCACCCATCAATTGAGCGCAATCAATAGACAAAACCGACCCAGACGCAGAAATTGCATTAGAACCAAGAGCGGTATTTAAGTTTGCAAAAGTCAAATCAACAGCCATGAGAACCGATCCGTATTTAGGGTTGTCTGAATTAATCTATACGATTTACAGCAAATCGCAACACTACATATAGTGCCGTGGAAACCCTGACCCTGCTACAATTAGACACAGGAGTATAGATACAACCCTATGGGTACGATTTTACGCCCCATACTTAGCAGACAATATATTTCAGTACTGTAAATTTTTGTAAAGATGCTATTAAAAGCCTATCCCTTGCTTTCTTCCGCGAGTAAACGCGCACTTAAACGAACCAAGAGAAGTTTTGGCAAACCTTACAGTTATGTGCCGAGAGGTGCGCTTTTAGAACGATTGGCTAAAAAATTGTTTATGAGCAAAGAGGAAATTTACTCCTTACTTATGAAGGAACGGGAGTATTTAATTAGTCTGGAAAAAGGCAAAAAATGAGCGAACTACAACAGACTTATTCACGCACACAGCAGATATTAAGTGCATTTCGGGAGGGAAACAACAGTCTTCAGACTATCTATCAACCGTCTGCAATATCGCCTTATGATCGCGTGCAAACTTTGCGCTTTTATGGGTTTATTACTTCGCTTAGGATGCGAGTAGACATTAACTCAATCCTAGAGGCAGACATACCAAACCTAGACGCAGACAGTAGCCGAACCGAACGCTTGACAGCCCTGCGTGATATGGAGTGGAAAGCGCCACGTAAGCAAATAAGCTTGGCTCAATAGGTGTTTCGGGGAGGTAAAGAAAGGAGAGAGTCCAACAAAGCACTCAGCAGAGCTTTTCCCCTCCTCTTGGCATTATGAACAAACTCAAAGAAGCCCAAATACAAAGGTAACTTTTCTTGAGAAATACCACGATGAGGACGTAACCAAGAGCGCAAAAGCGACCAAAAGCCTTCCATGGTATTGACATGAACTTCACAGAAATCATCACCATCTTCATCTCTAGCATATTCTCCCGCACCATGACAAACAGTT
>MNZA01000063.1 GCA_001873375.1 Oscillatoriales cyanobacterium CG2_30_44_21 | reverse complement strand
ACTTGCTTAATAGCATATGTTTTATTAGAACTAGTAGAGATACCAAAAGAGTTTGGCTGTAAGATGTTAGATAAACTGAGGTATTTACAAGCATTCATGAGTGAGAATATCAGTTATGTACATTGGTTTAGGAAGATAGTGACTTTAAGCTGAAATCATGCTTTCTACAGGAATACTGTGTCTACTTTTAGGATAACTTCATGTCTGATTCAACACTTCTGGATTAAAACCTATTGAAAATATCAACATAACATTGGTTAAATCCTAGCTCTCTACATTGACGTTCAATAGAAGTAGCGGATCTTTGTTGTCTATCTCCTAAATAACAAGCGGGTTCCCGTCCCCCCGTTCTAGACCAAGCAGAAGTACTGCCACAGGTATACACTTCATCAGGAAAAGTCAAACTTAAACCTGAAGTTACAACTTGATCGTAAGGGCATAAGCACAGTTCGCTGCCAGCCCATGTTCTAATAGGGGCGCGTGATTTTATGTCGATCATTTGAGATAATGCTTCTTGTTGATAAACAATTGAAGCCACTACAGAAAGAAGAAATAAAACAGGATATTTCATCATAAGACACTCATTTCATCTGCAATTATATTCAATTCTTTTTGAACTAGACAGCTTGCATATATACCAAATGCCATGCTCAATATAAACGCAAGACCTCCACTAGCAAATGCAAGCGCATAAGCAAATAGTGTTAATCCGAGAACTGTACCACCAAGGTTCTTACTACGTTCTTTAAGTCTTATCTTTTCTGTATAGTTTTGTATGTCGTAAGCAAATATTATTTCCCAAACAGCTAGAGCAATGCCTATTGTAACCACACTAACAACTACAATAACTATCTTTTCGTGCTTTTGTTTTCCAAGCAAAAAATTTACATCATCCGTCCATTTTGCAATTAACAAAATGCCATAAATGCCAAGCGTTACTGTTGAAAATATTACAATTTTACCAAGATCACGCTTTTCTATAGTGTGTGAATTAGAAACCACTAATTTATCTCTCTTTTCTATTGCTTGCACTAAGTGGCATTTGTCAGTTAATCGAAGATAGGTGCTGAAACTAGTATTTCAAAATGCTCCAAAAGATGCAAATACGTTGATCTCGCTCTAGATGTCTAGTACTAGCCCAGAAGGAATAAACTTAAAAGATTGGCAAATACACTTAGAAAAATCTAATTAGGATGGTTACTTTTTATCATCCTTCTTGATAGCGTCTCCTGCACTATCTGTAAACCAACTTGCGGCTGCTCCTATAAGCCCCATTCCTACCACACCAGCTATCCCAATCGGGGCAATCAAAGCGGCTCCAACTACTCCTGCACTAACAAGAGTAGCTTTGACAACTTTTTCGGGAGTAATGTTTGTAAATTCATTTTCGCCATCTTGGTTATTTTGTGACATGACCTTTTCCTTATTTAGATTACATTTTATTTGTAGGCAAAAGTATATTAGATGAATTTACAAGGATTTTAAAGCGGGGAAAGACGGTTATAGTCGGAGTGATACGGGTTAGGTGTGTATTGCTCTAACCAATGAATAAAAACTGAATTATGAAATTGTTACTACATCTGTATAGCCTAAAATCTTTGTATCCATTGTCACCAAAGGACAATCATAAATTTTAGCCGTAGCTGTGATAATTTGGTCGGCGGGATCGCGATGAAAATTGACTAACTGAGTGGAGGTAATGGCAATTTGAGGCGTGAGATCCAGTAATTGAACTGCTGGATAGGACAAAGCATTTTCAAACCATTCTGAAATTTCACAGGGTAGAGCCAAACGATTGTATTCAACTAATTTCGCAATTTCCCAAAAGGACATGGCGCTAATGCCAATAGTTAAAGACTCATGACTTTCAATGGCTATTTTGGCAGCTTGACTAAGTTTGGGATCGCCATGTACTCACCAAATCCAGATATGCGTATCTAATAGGATCATGTCATGACTTCCCAATCAGAAATTGCTACAGGTTGCATAGGATCGATGTATTGGACTAGTAAACCGCGCAAAGGATACTTTTTGATGACAGAGGATTTGTGCTTAGCTAAGCCAAAGACTTGCAATAGTTTCAAAGCCTTTTCTAGCTCGATCGCAGACATTTGATCAAGTTCATTAATCAACAATTTTTTTACAGTCATGACTTAATTACCGCTTGTTTTAAGTTGTTTAAGTGGGCGATCGCTTTTATTTAACCATCTTACAATCAGTATGAGATAAAATCTAGCTTAATACGAAAAAAAGCGGGAAAGCAAGGTTATAATCGGGCTTGTGGATTTACGGCTTTGTAAAAGTATGGACGTTAAAGAATTGCTAAAGTTTGTTGATGAGAGTATGTTTGCGAAGACAGGGAAAAGACTTAATGATTTGCAGCGTAAAGTGATTGAGGGAGCGCTGAATCATCAGAAATATATTGATATTGCGGAATCTTTTGAGAAGAGTGAGGGTCATATCAAAGATACGGGTTATGAGCTTCTGCAAATACTTTCAGATATTTTTGAAGAGCCAGTTAGTAAAGGGAGCCTTAAATCTGTTTTAGAAAGACAGAGAAGTACAATTTTTAACGTTAGTGATGGAAGTGTAGGGAATGTTGGAGATGTTATAAATTGCGTAAATTTTAATAGCGATCGCACCTCATCCAAAGTAAACCAAGTTCCATTAGAAAAGCCAGATTCTCAAAGAGAGAAGCAAATAGCCAAAATTAAGAAACTGCGCGATCGCGGCTTAACCAATGAAGAAATTGCCGAACTTTTAGAGATTCCTTTAGAATCAATTACAGGTGTAAATTTAGAAGAATCGTCTTAACCAGCAAATAGCTAGAACCTATAATAAAAAAAAGGAGTAAGTGATGACAGTATCAACTGAAAACCGACAAAAAGCAATTCAGCTAGTTGAGCAACTGCCCGAAGAATCACTAACCGAAGTAATTGAGTTACTCAGTACTTTATATCAACGAACTAACCAAGCTAAGCCCTTATCATCAGATAAATCTGAAGAGAAATTATTACAAGTTATTCATCGAAAAATCTCGCAGGAAGATCAAGATAGGCTCGATTACTTACGTCAACTCAATGAGAACGGTGACGATATGACAGCAGCAGAATATCAAGAACTGTTAGCGTTTGTGTCTCGCATTGAAAAAGAAGACGCAGAAAGAGTGTCGGCAATTTTTCAATTAGCTCAAATCCGTAAAGTTGATCCACTTAGCCTAATTACCAAGTTCGCGCCACAAAAAAGAGGCGATCGTGCCATCTGATAAAATTTCCGCAGCTACCAGAAGATATGTGGCAACAAGAGCCAAAAATTATTGTGAGTATTGCCAATGCCCTGAAAATGTTGGCACTCAGAGTTTTGCAGTTGAACATATTAAGCCGCGTAAAGCAGGTGGCGAAAGCATCGTTGAAAATTTAGCTTGGAGTTGTTTTGGATGTAATAGTCACAAACATACAAAAACTGTAGCGATTGACCCAACTACAAATTCACAGGTCAGTCTGTTTAATCCGCGCCAACAGAACTGGGAAGATCATTTTTACTGGAACGATGACTTTACCTTGATGATCGGCAAAACTGATATAGGACGGGCAACTATAGAGTCTTTATTATTAAATAGAGAAGGTATTGTAAATTTGAGACGTTTACTAATTTTGGCTAACCTTCATCCACCAATTTTGTAATTTTTCGATAGGTAGACAATTAGCATCATGCGCTACGCATTGCGTGATCGCATGATCTTCGATAAGCGATTAGTTTCAATTTCCGCATCTCTTAGCAATTCGTTCCAATTATCGGGAGGATTACCACTTTCGAGCATTTTTTGGAAAACTCGATATGCATCTGTGCTACTGTCATAAGCCCGTTTAGTATTCTCATCATTGACCCAGACAAAGACAATAATTTTACTCTTCAAGTGATATCTAAAAAATAATTGATATTGCTGAAAAAACTTTGCTCTAAACCAGTGTTTATAATCATCGCCAAGCGTGGAACCTTGTCGATATTCACTGCGAGTTGGATCTTGGGGAATCACTTCAAAGGCTAGTTTAGCGATCGCTGCTAGGCGCTTAGTAGCATTCTTTTTTTGATAATCCTGCGGATATTTTTGACGTAAAGATTCAACTTGAGTTAGCAAGTCTTCCAATTGATCGAGAAAGAGTGAATGGGCAAATATATTCCATCCATTAATTACTACTGGCTCAGTTACAGACAAAATTACTCATCCTCATCCGCAAGGGTTGCATCAAGATCAATCTCTACTTCCGCAACTAAGGAACGTACTTGAGTTAGTAAGCTGGAGCTAATTGCTTCAATATTTTGGGGATTTTCGGCAATATCCTGAGCCAGAAAATTAAGGAATTTGTCAATTAGCGGATCATTCTGTTCAATCCGTGCAATCAATACTCTGCCATCAGGTTGGATTGTGTAGCAAATTTTATCGCGCTTAGTCAATCCTAGCGCTTTGCGGACTGGTTCGGGAACTGTGGTTTGATAGCGATCGGTCAGGGTTGACTCTGCGTATGGGGCTAAAGCTATAGACATAGTAACTCTTAGAATCTATATTGCATCAAATTATAGCATCAAAGTAATGCAAATGCATTACTTTGATGCATCTAAACAACCAATTAGCATCATGCGCTACACATTGCGCGATCGCCATGACGCTATAAAATGTATTGCGAGTTACCTACGAAAAACAAGATAATATGCCCCGCCGTAACGACATCCAAAAGATTTTGCTGATTGGCGCTGGTCCGATCGTCATCGGTCAAGCCTGTGAATTTGACTACTCAGGAACCCAAGCCTGCAAGGTTCTAAGGGACGAGGGCTACTATGTGATCCTAGTTAACTCCAATCCTGCGACGATCATGACCGATCCCGCCACCGCCGATCGCACCTACATTGAGCCGATTACGCCCGAAGTGGTTGCCCAGATTATCGAAAAAGAGCGTCCTGATGCGATCTTGCCCACGATGGGGGGACAGACGGCGCTAAATACGGCGGTTTCGCTGGCGAAAATGGGCGTATTGGAAAAATATGGCGTGGAGCTAATTGGCGCAAAATTAGAGGCGATCGAGATGGCTGAGGATCGCAAGCTCTTTAAAGAGGCGATGGAACGCATTGGCGTGGCTATGTGTCCATCGGGCTTAGGGACAACGATGGAAGAGTCCCGTGCGATCGCCCATGAAATTGGCTCCTATCCTTTAATTATCCGTCCTGCCTTCACGATGGGCGGCACTGGCGGCGGGATTGCATACAACCAAGAGGAGTTTGAAGAAATCTGTGCTTCTGGGCTTGAAGCTAGTCCTGTATCGCAAATCTTGATCGAGCGATCGCTGATTGGTTGGAAAGAGTACGAGCTAGAGGTGATGCGCGATCTCGCTGATAACGTGGTGATCATTTGCAGCATCGAGAATATTGACCCGATGGGCATCCATACGGGCGACTCGATTACGGTTGCGCCTGCTCAGACTTTGACGGACAAGGAATATCAGCGCTTGCGTGACTATTCGATCAAGATTATTCGCGAAATCGGTGTGGAAACAGGCGGCTCCAATATTCAGTTCTCGATCAATCCAGAGAATGGCGAAGTGGTGGTCATCGAGATGAACCCTCGTGTGTCCCGTAGTTCGGCTTTAGCCTCAAAAGCCACAGGCTTCCCGATCGCCAAATTTGCGGCGAAATTAGCCGTTGGTTACACATTGGATGAAATTTCTAACGACATCACCAAGAAAACCCCTGCTAGTTTCGAGCCGACTATTGACTATGTAGTTACCAAGATTCCCCGCTTTGCCTTTGAGAAATTCCCTGGTTCGGAGCCAGTGCTGACCACCCAGATGAAGTCGGTGGGTGAAGCAATGGCGATCGGGCGGACATTCCAAGAGTCTTTTCAAAAGGCATTGCGATCGCTGGAAGTTGGTCGCTTTGGTTTTGGTGGCGATCGCGAAGAAAAATTACCTGAACTTGACAAGATTAAATATAATTTGCGAGTTCCTAACCCTGATCGCATTTTTGCGATTCGCGATGGATTTTTGTCAGGTTTATCTGTGCAAGCCATTTTTGAGCTAACTAATATTGATCCGTGGTTCTTGCAGAAAATGCGCGAGATTACAGATGTGGAACTATCGATCAAGGGTCGGAAGTTAGAAAGTCTTCTCAAAGATGAGATGCTGGAGACTAAGCGCATGGGATTCAGCGATCGCCAGATCGCCTATCTGACTGGTACAAATGAAGATGTAGTTCGCGCCTATCGCAAAGATTTGGGTGTGATTCCTGCCTATAAAACTGTTGACACCTGTGCGGCTGAATTTGAAGCGCTAACTCCCTATCACTATTCCACTTACGAAGAAGAATCAGAAATTCTACCTTCCACTAAGCGTAAAGTGATGATTCTCGGTGGTGGACCTAATCGAATTGGGCAGGGAATCGAATTTGACTATTGTTGCTGCCATGCCAGCTATGCGTTACGCGCCGCAGGTTTCGAGACAATCATGGTTAACTCCAATCCTGAGACTGTTTCTACCGATTACGATACAAGCGATCGCCTCTATTTCGAACCATTAACTCGCGAAGATGTATTAAACATCATCGAAGCTGAACGGCCTGAAGGTGTGATCATTCAATTTGGTGGACAAACTCCGCTCAAATTATCAGTTCCTTTGTTGAAGTATCTCCAAGACACTAATTCTTCTACTAAAATCTGGGGAACTTCACCCGACTCCATTGATATTGCCGAAGATCGCGAACGCTTTGAGGCAATTTGTCAAGAAATTGGCATTTTACAGCCCAATAATGGTCTAGCCCGTTCCGAAGAAGAAGCGGTGGTCATCGCTCAGCGAGTTAGTTATCCCGTTGTTGTGCGTCCTAGCTACGTTCTTGGTGGTCGTGGCATGGAAGTGGTTTACTCCGATGCCGAATTGGAAGACTATATGCGCCGCGCGATTATCATTGAGCCTGAACACCCTGTGCTGATTGATCATTTCCTTGAGGGTGCGATTGAAGTGGATGTCGATGCGATCGCTGACCAACAGGGCAATGTCACCATTGGCGGCATTATGGAACATATCGAAGAAGCAGGAATTCACTCTGGCGACTCCGCTTGTTCTATTCCTACCTTCTCTTTGCCGCCTGAGGTTCTTACCACGATTCGCACTTGGACAATTAGCCTTGCCAAAGCACTAAATGTCATCGGGTTGATGAACATTCAATATGCGGTGCAGTTGAATAACAACAATCTCAAAGAGAGCAAGGTATTCATTCTCGAAGCGAATCCTCGCGCCTCCCGCACTGTTCCATACGTTAGCAAGGCAATTAACGTTCCCTTAGTTAATTTTGCATCACGCATCATGGCGGGCGAAACCCTTGCCGAACTTGGCTTGACCGAAGAAGTAATTCCCAAACATATTTCGATTAAAGAAGCTGTACTTCCTTTTGCTAAGTTCGCAGGAACCGACACAATTTTGGGGCCAGAAATGCGCTCAACAGGCGAAGTTATGGGCATTGACACTGAGTTCGGTCGCGCTTTTGCTAAGGCTCAACTTGGTGCAGGCACACACTTACCATTAGATGGAACTGTATTTCTCTCAGTCAACGATCGCGATAAGAGTGCGATTACTTCCATTGCAGAAGCTTTTGTGGAGATCGGGTTTAGTATTGTCGCGACAGAAGGAACCTACAAGATTTTGCGCCGTAGCAATATTCCTTGCAAACAGGTTCTTAAAGTCCATGAAGGTCGTCCCCACGTTGGTGACTTTATGAAGAATGGACAAATTCAATTGATTGTTAATTCACCTAGTGGTGAAGAAGCAAAAACCGATGGCAAGATGATCCGCCGTACTGCGTTGGCTTATAAGATTCCAGTAATCACAACTTTGGCAGGTGCTAAGGCAGCGATCGCGGCGATTCGTTCATTACAAGTGGGCGAAATGTCTGTAACAGCACTTCAGGATTATACCTAAATGTTCCGTGTTTATGATAAGCGCGGCTTTGCCGCACCTATCATAAATAACTGCTGTAAGAAAGTTGAGTTTTAATTTATCTTAATACAGTGCTTTGAGCTAACTTAAAACCCAGAGAGAATTCTGAAAGCGGCGCT
>MNZA01000131.1 GCA_001873375.1 Oscillatoriales cyanobacterium CG2_30_44_21 | reverse complement strand
ACCCAGAGAAATTTTTGAAAGCGGCGCGGAGCGCCGCTTTCAAAAATTTCTCTGTACTACTCAAAGCCTCAATAGACTGTAAAACCCAGATAGATTGTTGATCATCGGCGCTTCGCGCCGATGATCAACAATCTATCTGTACCCCTCTAAGCATCAAGTTGTTGAGGCAAGTATCTTTGATCGCGGGTGAGTTGATTTAGAGAACTACTTTTAGCGCTTGTTCTATAACTTCTTGATATTCCATTACTCCATACAATCTATAGGCTATTTGATCAATTTGGTTTTGAATTTCTGCTTGTCGCAGCAAAATATTCTCTAAGTCCGATCGCCCTGCTTCTTGTTGAACTCGTTGCTCGATCACTTCAAGTACACGCAAGTTACTAATGCGATCGCTGTCATATTGATAAACTTTCAGGGCTTCAAAGGCGGAGTTTAGTAAGTTACTAATATCACGGGTGAGCTTTTGTTTACGGCGAAAGTCTTGATCAAACTCGATTAAATAAATTAGTCGAGCCAGTAAATAGCGGCGTAGGAAGTTATTGCGAATTTTCACGGTGACAAGTTCGACCCATTCGCGATCGCCTTCTTTCCATTCTTCATCTTCAGTAATTTCTCCCCAGAGGCAATAGCCATCAATGGTTGGCTCAATTTTTAGCGATAGTAAATGTCCTTCACGGTTGGGGTTGGGGCTAGCATATTCGATATCTGTGCCGTATTCACCTGTGATGCTGTGGTAATGGGTGGCGGCGACTTCGGTGTAAGGTATGGCTGATGATTTGGCTTGATAGGCGGTGATGATCGAGTAGCGATCGCGCCAAATTTGATGGGCTTCTTTGCCAAGTTGGGCTAGTTCTTGAAAGTCGGGATTATTTTCTGGTTGCTCAAATACAGGAATCGGTAAATCACCGATTTGATAGGGAAAATATTCAAACATTCCCGAACTCGTGAGTTTACCTAGTCCTCCCAAAGCGCGATAACGGAACTCTAGTACTTGAGAGTTTAGCAATGCTGCCATTGCATATAACCGATTTAGGGTGATGTCTTCCGCATCATAAATATAAATATCTTTTAAGAAAATTGCAGTTGTGTCGGTTAGCCCTGCTAAATTCCCTTCAATATCAACACTAAAGCGATTAGAACTAGAGCGATAGGGACAAAGAATTTTTGGGCGAAAATGCGAATGCTCACCTTTGCGTCTTGAATGCTGCAAGGCAAACCATTGGCAAGTACCCCTTAAAACAGATGCACGGCTTTCTAAATCTTGACGATGTTCATTTAAATATTTTTTGACTGCTGTGGGGAAATCCTTAAAGTCATCTTCATTTTCTATATACAACAAATAAATACCATCAGCGACAAATCCATAAGCCTCTATTTCGGAATTAGTAATACGTTGATGTAAGCGATCGCTAGGAAATTTCTTGGGAAATCCTTTAGTTGGCGAAAAAATATTATTTTCGCCAGTTTGAATTCCCTGTTCGACAACATCACAAAGATTTGAGTCCTTTAACTTGATACCCGCAGCATCGATTGTTTGAAAAATTTCTAAGTAGGGAGAAATACTCCAACGAGCAGATTCTAAATTGTCTTGAACGACTTCAACCTTTGTACAACCATTGCTAATTAATTCAAAAGATTTTCTAGCATTAAGTACAGACTTAGCCTTTTCAAAATCTAAAACACAATTTGCAGAAAAAGTATGATCGGGCAGTGGACTTGATTTCTCAAACTGAATAATTGCCGTAGCAATTCCCGCCTTAAAAACTTTGTGACCCAAGAAATCAAATATATTCGTTATTGTTGTATTTTGACTAAGAAACTCGCGTAAATTTTTTGACTTATCACCCTGAATAAAAGCACGAGAGACAATAAAACTCAATGTCCCTGACTGCTTGAGTAATTCGTAACCCCAACGCAAAAAGTAAAATAAAATATCAGTCTTATCGGTGTAAATATCTGCATAAATTGTCTTTAGCCATAACGACTCTGATGCACCTCTACCAAATGTAGCATCAACATTGAAATAGGGAGGATTTCCAATAATCGCCACAAATCCCCTTTGATCTGCTGGTAAACGTGGATCGAAGACGTGGGGAAATTCCACTTGCCAGTTAAAGGGGCGCTTAACAATTACTTCTTCTATTGAAGTCACCATTAATTCTGATTTTAGTCTCTCAATCTCAGTACTACTCCATTTTTTTAATGCTTGATCGATATATTCTGATTCTCGCTCACTTAATTGAATATCAGTTATAAGTAAACGAATTGCTCTTAAATGCTCTTGTGCTGCCTTTTCATATTTATTAATGCTAAAAGTAGGAATATTATCTAAGTGTACTAGGTTTATTATTTCAATAGCTTTTTGAAATAATTTATTGTTAGTAAAATCACATATGAAAATTGGATTACACGAATTAAGACTGCTAAGTGTAAAAGACAATGAGCTAACTATTTCGTTGTAGTCTGTTTCATTATTGCCTACATCGTTAAGACTATTCGTAAGAGTGTAAATTTCATCAAAGATATACTTGCAATTTTCATGTTCATCGTATTTAATATATCGAATAGCTTCCTTTAAACTTTCATCACTGGCAAAAAAAGCAGTCAATACTGGATTAATTTGTTGATTAATCTCGGTAATACAATGCTCTAAATTTGTCACTGCTTGAGCGCGATCGCGTTCTGATAAAGTCACATTTCTAACCGCGATCGCTAAATCAGCCGCCCTTGCTAACTGCTCAGATACAGGCTCTAAATTAGCAGGTGAATGAATCAAACTGTTTCCAACTCGAATATTTAAAGCCAAAGCAGGCAATTTAGAATTAAGCGTTTTTCGCTTACCATAAACATTAGGACGAGCGCGAAGCAACCTTGTCCATAATGATAATTTTGCCAGAAGTACAGCTTGGGGATCGAGATCGACACCATGCAGCATTTTTACGACAATACTTTCTTCGATATTATTAATCGGAATCGCCGCCGCATGACTAAATAAATCACCATTACCTGAAGTTAAATTAGGATTTTTACAAAAATCGTTATAACGATTGAACTCATCTAATAAATAATCAAAAGCTCCCAATAAAAATGACCCCGAACCACAGGCAGGATCGCAAACGGTGATTTCTAAAACTGAACTAGCAATGTTATGGGCTTCGGTAAAATCATGGGCTTCTAGTAAGGCGATCGCCTGATCAATCTTCGGTTCAACTAATGGTTGCAAAGTTTGATAAACAATCCGCCGCACAATATATTCAGGGGTATAGAAAACTCCCTCACGCTTGCGAGTTTGTTGATTTTCAAGAATTCTTACCCCATCACCATCTTCAATCAATTGATGAGCCAAAAACTGCTCGTAGGCAGTTCCTAAAATATCCTGAGTTACAGTCGTAAAGTCATAGTTATAAATTGATCGATATTCCGTCAGAGTTCCAGTAATACTATAGAGAAGACCTTCTCTTGGTACTGCATTAACGATAATTAATGGCTCTAAATACTCACTCTCAACATCTAACTCATCTACCCATGACTCATTAAAAAGTTCTGTATTATATCCCGCCCAAGTATTCCGAAAGCCACTACGCAATTGTTCGATAAAAGGCAGATCATAAAAAGTTTGTTGCCAATTATAGTAAAGTCTCCCCAAATAATTGTAGGGCATCTCCGAACTAAAAGCTTCCAATAATCGAATTAACAAAAAACGATTGAGAATTACCTGTGAAGCTTCTCTAACTCTATCTAAACTTAATTCAGGCTGGGAAGCTTTAATTCCATTCGCCAAAATTGCCCGCCAAATTTTCAAATCTGCTAAAAACCTTGCTCCTAAACCTTCCCTAGTATTTTCTGTATAATAATCTGCTAAGCGATCGCTGCGTAAATTCTCCCTAGCTAAGCAACTATACAGCCGTTCCCTTAACTCAGGATCATTTTGCAAATCCTCAATTTTAAACTGCCAAAATGGAGTTTTATCCTGTAACCGCAATACATACCATTCTCGAAAATTGGATAAAATTATCCACAATATGACAGGTCGTTCATTAGCAATATCCAAACTGTAATCGCGCAAATAATCTAAAACTTGTTGCTTATTGCTTTCCCAAATGTCCTTATCCCAGAGACTTTTCGCCTCAAACATCAGCACAGGTCTAGCACCAGCTTCAGGCTTGAGCAAATAATCAACCCAAGTCGTAGTCCGAATCAGACTTTTAATTTTCCCTTCTGGGGTGCGACATTCGGGTGTATAGCCCAAAGCATTTAATAAAGGCTCCAATAAACGACTTTTGGTAGCTTCTTCAGGTTTGCCATCTCGCGGTGATCGCTGCATTTGCTCAGCTTCAACTACTAAACGCAAAATTTCAGCTTGAAAATTTTCGAGCGACATAACCAGCTACTCATCAGCTAACACCAATACAATTCTATAGTCTCCTCAGGACTAAGAAATTTCAATTGGTAAATCAAAATTTGATGTATCCCTGCACATACTAAAATGACACTGAGAAGAAATTTTATCATTTCTTAATCTCTATCTATTTCATAACCAAATCTCTAGTCTGGAAACATCAAAGGTCAAAACAATATTATGGTCGCAACCCCTAACGCCACAAACGCAGCCACTCCCGCCTTTTGTGAAGGCATTCAGTATTTTGGCGAACCGTTGGAGGGGTTCGACTCACTGGGGCGAGTGCCTGTGCTTAGCCCAGACAAATCTGGTGTAACTGACCCTCGCGATCGCGCTGCTGTATTTCAAACCCTCTTAGCGGCTGATGCTCTGCGCTATCTCACTCTACAAGTCACCGCTAGCAAAGCATCTGGACACCCAGGGGGCTTTGCTAGCAGCGCCGAAGCCGTCGCCGCTTTCTATATGCTCGGTCATAAGAATATGCCCACCGAAGTCGGACATCATGCCCCTGGGTACTACAGCGCCATGTTCTTAGATCGCTCCCTTGAAGAGATGGGCATCCACACTGTTAGCCAAATGCGCGAAAGATATCGCGAGAAACATGGCTTGCTCGGTCATTTGTCTGGCTACATTCCTGGAATTTTGGCTCCTGCGGGTCCGCTCGGACAAGGACAGCATTTTGCGATGGCAGCCGCACTTTTGCACCGTGACAAACTTTTTCCAGTAACTATGGGCGATGGCGGCTTAGGTGAACCCTATCCGATCAGTGCGATCGCCCACTTCCATACGGCTTATCCTGAAGTTACTAATTTTGTTCCCATTCTAGTTTGGAATGGATTTAGTCAAGAACATCACAGCATGGTTTCCACCAAAACTAATGCGGAAATGATTGCATTTTGGAAAGGGAATGGATTCGATGAAGTGATTCTTATCGATGCCAAGGATTTTGATGATCAAAATCAAGCTGGCGATTATATCGATAGTACTGCTTTCTCTCTCAAACAACGTTTAGCTTTTACGGAAGCAGTCCTTGTCGGTGCAGATAAGGCTGCCAAGCTTGCCTTTGGCGGTAAGTTGACCGTATTTATCATTAAGCAACTTAAAGGCGCAGGAGTTCACGCACGCGGTGCAAAATCCCATAATCTCTATGCTCACCACACCATTGAGAATCCTGAGGTAATCGCAGGTTTAAAATCTCGCACCCTCAATCCTGAGGCATGGCAAACCGTTAGTACCAATCTACAATGGGCTGGCGGTGGTTCTTCTTCTAAAACTGCCGTTACGGAATCAGTACTTCCTTTAGTTGATTTGGGAACCTTGCCCCTCGAAGAATATGCGATCGCGGAAGCGAAGATTTCCACCACGGCGATGGGTCGCTTAGTAGGCTATGTGGGACAAACCGACAAGCGCTACATTGTCACCAATGCTGATGGTAACGAAGCCTCTGGAATTGCCAACATCAACCAAGCTCTCAAAATCAATCACCCTACTACTGATGATCTCTACAACCAAGCCCCAGGGGGACAGGTTTATGAACCTCTTAGCGAAGATGCCTGTGCTGGTTTAGCGGTTGGCTTAGCTTTGATGGGTAGTCGTACTCTTTGGTGTTCCTATGAGTCCTTTGCAATTAATGGACTTCCCATTTGGCAAACGGTCACGCAAGCGATGGCAGAGTTGCGCCGTCCTACACCTGCGACAGTTTGTCTGTTTACCGCAGGCGCTCTTGAGCAGGGTCGGAATGGCTGGACACATCAACGCCCTGAAATTGAAGGTTACTTTGCATCGATGATGCGAAATGGCAATATCTTCCCGCTCTTCCCTCTGGATGCGAATAGCATCCAAGTTTGTTATGACTGGGCGCTGAAGGCGGTTAATAAGGGTGTGGTAATTACCGCGAGTAAATCACCTTTGCCAATCCGTACTACTTTTGAGCAAACTCGTCAGGCTCTCGAAGATGGCGCGATCGCCTTGCAAGAAATCGCAGGAAGTAAAAAAGTTGTCTTCGCGGTCATCGGTGACATGATGCTTCAGCCTGTATACGAAGCCGCCCAAAAACTTGCCGAACTGGGTGTTGGTTCCAAAATTGTTTCCATTGTCAGCCCTCGCCGCCTCTATCGTGCGACTGATGTGGCTTGGGATACTTGCTCAGAGCCAGATGGCAAGTTCTTGAGCGATACTGACTTTGAAGCGATGTTTGGTGGTGATGCATTGCTGGGTGTAATCGGCGGCGCTTCGGCAATGCTAGAACCAGTGATGCTCCGCAGTAATAGTAAGCGCGATGTTTTCTCATGGAAACGTGGCGAAACGACAGCTTCGGCAGGGCAGTTGTTTGAGTTTAATGGCATGAATGCTGAGGCGATTTGCGATCGCGCTAAGTCGTTAGTTGGCTAACGTTTAAACAAAAAAGAAAGCGTTGCTTTGCAACGCTTTCTTTTTTGTTTAAATGCACGCACTGTAATTAAGCTTTAGGATTGGCTTCGTATGCCAAGATGTCAATGAGGGCATCAGCTTCAGCGACTGCTAGACGAGCTTTTTGATATTCGTCTTCAAATTTCATATTGGATGTCGTCAAGCTTTGCATGAGCAGAACGGAAAAGTATTCACGCTTAGTCATGCCTTCGGTAAGGCTATCAGTATCTCTGTTATAGCTGACTGGAAATGCGCTATCACTGCGTCTGGTGGACATATGCTATTTTGCTCCTCAAAATAAGCCATATTTTAGCATCATGGGCATAAATGAGTGGCGGCGCTTCGCGCCGCCACTCATTTATTAAACGAACCAAGAAAAATTTTAAAAGCGTTGCGAAGCAATGCTTTTAAAATTTTTCTTCGAGGGACAAGCTTGGCTAGTCAATGTACTTTGCATCAAGGGGAGGGTGATCACCTTGAGGATAATTGGAATCTTTAGGTTCTACTGCCGAGCCTTTTTTAAAGCGATCGCCATAGGGTAATGTATCGGGATCTTCTTCATAATCTTGATCGTTGTAATCTTGATCCTCCTCCTCATAATCTTCGTCCTCATCTTCCGCATAATATTCTTCTGAAGAACTGGTCACAGGTTCAGTCCTAAACCTTTGGTCACTGTCATTGCTGACTTTGGCTTCAGCTAAGGCGCGGCGAATGAGAGAATTTTGTCGCCAAGTGGTTAGGGAATTAAATATAAAAGCTAAAATCCCGCCGATCGCAAAGGCAGCCAGCATCGTTACGCTCAGCGGTACAGCCAAAGTCATTTTCCCTAAGAAAATAAGTTGCACTATCGGTTGAAGATTTTGGACAAAAATCATGGCTAGCGCTGTAATCACGAGTCCCATAAATACCAATTGAAATATGGGAAGTCCAGAATTTTTGTTAGTATTTTTTGGTTGGGAGAAACGTGATTCTTTCATGATATTCCTAATTAAATCGGCTTGTTCCTGCCGCTACGCGGCAGGAACAAGCCATTAAGTATGTAACCTGCCTTGCCAACGCTGAACTAAGTCAGCGTCAATGTCAAATTGATCCAGCGCCCTGACTACCACAAAATCAACTAAGTCCTCAATCGTCTTGGGATGATGATACCAAGCAGGAATCGCTGGCACAATTTTTGCCCCTGCTTCCGCCAAAGCGGTGAGGTTACGCAAGTGAATCAGGCTTAAAGGCGTTTCTCTCGGCACGATGACCAGTCTGCGACCTTCCTTGAGATGGACATCAGCCGCCCGTTCTAGCAAGTCCGAACTCAATCCATGGGCAATTTTGGCAACTGTTGCCATGCTGCAAGGAATAACCAACATCCCCAATGTCCGAAATGATCCACTGGCGATCGTTGCCCCCACATCTCCCCACGGGTGACAAACTAACTGTCCATCCACCGTCTCGCTCTGGTCGCGCCAGAACTGTTCCTGCGATCGCACGTTGCTGGGCATGGCGATCTGATTTTCCGACTGCCAAACCATCATCGCCGCTTTTGAGGCTACCAGATCGACATTGTAGTGATTATTTAATAAAAATTTGAGCGATCGCACTGCATAAATCATGCCTGACGCTCCCGAAACTCCCAACACGATCGCCTTTTTGGTCTGCATTCAGTCTTAACAAGTAGAGAATAAATATTTTTTAAAATTACAGCCCTTTAAGGCTTTGTCGCAGTTTCCATCATAATCCCTTTATTGCGATCGCCTCCCAACTGAGGCTACAAGCAAAACTTGCATTGCTATATAATTGCAACGCGCATCTCCAATAATATTTTCAAAAAATTAAAAACCTATGGCTCTTCGCATTTACAACACACTTACGAGACGCAAAGAAGAATTTATTCCCCTTCATGCGGGGACTGTGCAAATGTATGTATGTGGTGTAACTGTGTATAACTATTGCCATTTAGGTCATGCTAGAGCATATGTGGTTTGGGATATGATTCGGCGCTATTTGGCGACAAAGTATGAAGTTAAATATGTTCAGAATATTACGGATATTGATGACAAGATTTTAAAGAAAGCGCAAGAAAATAACACGACCATGCAGGCGATCGCGGAGCAATTTATTGCCGCCTATGACGAAGACATGGCGAAGCTGAATATTGATAAAGCCGATGATTATCCTCGTGCGACTGAGACGATTCCCGAAATTATTGAATTGATTCAGGAATTAATTGATTTGGATTATGCCTATGTCTCAGGCGGTGATGTCTATTACGCAGTGCAGAAGTTTCCGAATTATGGAAAACTTTCGGGACGTAAGCTAGAAGATATGCAGGCAGGCGCAAGCGGTCGGGTCGATGATCACGATCAACAGAAGCGCTATCCCTTTGACTTCGCATTGTGGAAGTCAGCCAAACCTAACGAACCCTTTTGGGAAGCGCCTTGGGGAAATGGAAGACCAGGATGGCATATTGAATGTTCGGCAATGGTGCGATCGCGCCTTGGCAAGACCATTGATATCCATGCTGGCGGTATAGATCTACAATTCCCTCACCATGAAAATGAAATCGCTCAATCAGAGGCAGCTTATCATCAACCCCTAGCCAACTATTGGATGCACAATGGCTTTGTGAATATTGACGGCGAAAAGATGTCGAAGTCATTAAACAACTTCACGACTATTCGTGACTTAGTGGCGACTTTTGACCCGATGGCAATTCGTCTATTTATTTTGCAAGCCCAATATCGCCAGCCTATTGACTTTACGGAAGAGGCGATTATAGCCGCAACCAAGGGTTGGGAAACGATTCGGGATGGAATGTTATTCGCTGTAGATTTTGGCGAGAAATTTAGCTGGTCAAATTTGGAAATTCCATCGCCAATAACAACCCATCCAACTGTCATCAGCTTTGAAGAAGCAATGGATGATGACTTTAATACTTCTGTGGCAATTTCCTATGTGTTTGAGATTGCCAAAAAGCTCCGCTCCGAGCGTAATTCCCTATCCCACGCGGGTAAAGCTTCTCTGGAGCCTGTAGTTCTATTTCAAGATTGGCAAGCTCTTGCTTATATGACAAATGTTTTGGGCTTTGTGGCGACTAGCGATCGCCCCACTAAAGAGGATCAAATCAGCGCGTCCGATATTGAAGATTTAATCCAGCAACGCATTGAGGCAAAGCGGACTAAGAACTACCAAGAAAGCGATCGCCTTCGCGATCATCTCAAAAGTCTAGGCATTACTTTGATCGATCAAAAAGATGGAACCACTCGCTGGCTCAAGGAATAATCTTTGAAGCCCAAAACAACAAAGGCGGCGCGAAGCGCCGCCTTTGTTGTTTTGGGCTTGCCAGAAAAAGCCAGAAAATGTCGTCACTAGTTAGCAACAATGTGATATCCTCTCTGCCATTATTTGCTGTCGAAATTTGGTAATCCTTGAGAAGTAATGAAGAGCAGAAACCCCAAACGAGCAGGAATCACGATCGCCCTAGTGATTGCATCCATGCAACTGCTAGATGTAGCACGCCCGATCGCCGCGATCGCACTTCCAGGGCAGCCGCCCGACCAAGTGGCAGATTGGATCAGCACCAATCCCGCTTTGAAACCTGCTCAGGGGGAGCGTCTGTTGGTGCGTAAGAGTGACACACCCTCACGAAGATTTCAGTTTCAAGCCAGTATCATGCCCCTAGGGCAGATGGAAAAACAGGGAGATGCCAACTTAATCAGAAGCGAACGCATTCAGTTTTTTGATATCGTCAATGGGGTCACAAAGTCTCGTCTCGAAGAATCTTTGCGCTCTATTTATAATCCCGAAGTCATGCGTGATTATGCCAAGGCGGAAGTTGTCTATGCCTATCCCACGGCAAATATGATCAGGCGATCGCAGGCTAAAAATGCCTCTCCTTTACTCAGAGCTTTGCAAGGTGAGCTGCGTCAGGGCAAGAAATATGCCTACTGGGTCGAGCTATTAAATACCGATAGAGGCATTGCTAATTCTGGGAAAATCACAGTTTTTGAATTAGAAGCATTACCAAGTCTTGAGAAAAAATTACGTGATCGCGAAAAATTTTAAACAAAAAAAGAGAAGCGATGCTTCTCTCTTTTGTTTGAATGGCTGGCATAGCCAACATTTTAAAAAATTATAGAAACCATCCGTAACTGTGTAATCCCTTGCCCAATAAGTTAACACCGAGATAACAAGTCCAAACCACAATCAAACCCACACTAGCCAAAATTGCAGGCTTGCGACCTTGCCAACCCTTAGTAATCCGCGTATGCAAATAAGCTGCAAAAACTAACCATGTAATCAAAGACCATGTTTCTTTGGGGTCCCAACTCCAATAGGATCCCCATGCTTCATTTGCCCATACCCCACCAGCGATGATCCCGATCGTGAGCAGGGGAAAACCTAGCCCGATCGCCCGATAGCTGAGATTGTCTAAGGTTTCGCCAAGGGTAAGGCGGCGCAAAGATAGAGGTTGATGGGTCGGAGCTTCGACCGTCAGCGTGGCGGATGGTGATCCAGCATTTAAAGTAGCCGCTTGCAGGACATCGCCCATACTTTCGACCGCAAAAGCAGCAAAGGTTTCAGAATTTGCGTTTTGGTTAGTTTTCGTGTCGCTATTAGTTTGGAGACTACGGAGATTTGTGCCGAATGAACTGCCCTGCAACACAACTTCCTGACCACGAGTGACAATCAAAAAGGCGATCGCCAAAATGCTACCAGTCATCAACGCCGCATAGCTCAGCAACATCACACTAACGTGCATCATCAGCCAATTGGATTTCAAGGCTGGCACTAGCGGCTCTGAGACTTGCATTCCTGAAGGCAAAGCAAGAGCAGCAAAAGCGGTAATACCCATTGCCATCGGCGATGTGAATGCCCCAACTAGCCTCTTGGCATTGTCATTGGCGCTAGCATTACCAATCCTGTTAACGACAATATGCATGGTGGTAATCCCCCAAGCCAAGAAAAATAGCGATTCGTAAAGGTTGCTCAGGGGGAAATAGCCCGCATCAATCCAACGCGCTCCCAGTAGAGTTGCCATGCAGAGGTTGGCGATCGCCATGCCCGCATTACCCAGCGATCGCAAATATGGCAGTTGAGGAAAAGCGACATGAACCCAAAAAATGAGCATGGTCACAAAGAGGACAGCAAATGATGAGTTGTCCAGTAGGTTCTGAAGTGCGGCAAGTTGCATTCAGGCGATTCTCCAGCAATAAAAATTTAAAATGTTAAAAAATAGCGCAAAGCGCCAACACTTAATATTGTATAGCTTACAAGTCAGTGGCGGCGCTTTGCGCCGCCGCTTTAAATTGCAAAGGACTGTGGCTATAATCTAGCCATGACTTTAAACTACAGTGCTTTCCCTGAACAATTACCCAACCCCAACGCGATCGGCGCGATCGTGGCTCTGCATGGTTGGGGAGCCAATTGTGAAGACCTCATTTCCCTAGCCCCTCTGGTCGGACTGCGCGACTATCAATGGATTTGTCCCGAAGCCCCCTTTGATCACCCCATGCCAGGGGGGAAAATGTGGTACGACTTGCAGAGCCTTGATGAAAAAGGCTTGGCAACCAGTTGTGAATTGCTGACGCAATTTCTAGAAGATTTACCTAGTCTCACTGGTATTCCGTTAGAAAAGACTTTCTTGCTAGGTTTTTCGCAAGGCGCAGCGATGACTCTAGACGTGGGTTTAGTATTTCCCTTTGCGGGGCTAATTGCCCTCAGCGGATATTTGCACATCAGCAAAGAAGAACTGCAAGAACTCGCTAACATCAATTTCCCGCCTATTTTGATTACTCATGGAACCCTCGATCAAGTGGTTCCCATTGGCATGGCAAGGGATACCCTCAGCATCTTGCAAGGTCTAAACGTGGCAGTGGAATACGAAGAATATGAAATGTCCCACGAAATCCGTCCTCAAACCTGCGATCGCATTCAAAAATTCATCCTTGATCATCAACGAACATAAAAAGACTGAGGCGGGCTACGCCCGCCTCAGTCTTTTTAGCTATACAAGGATAATTTTGAAAGCGTTGCTTCGCAACGCTTTCAAAATTATCCTTGGTTTTGGTTTGGGGGCGAAACCCTGTAAAATCGATGTAGGCGGCGCATTGCGCCGCCTACATTGACCTGAAAAACTGTAATTTTAAAACGATAAACCTTGGATAATTTCACTTTTAAACTTGAATGCAAATGCTGCGACACTGACGCAAGAGTGGGGCAGTTTCACACCCCTCATGGAGTCGTGCATACTCCAAGGTTTATGCCCGTTGGCACATTGGCAAATGTCAAAACCGTTACCCCTGCTCAGCTTCAAGACTGCCAAGCGGAAATGGTCTTATCAAACACCTATCACCTCCATTTACAACCAGGGGAAGATATTGTCGCGGAAGCTGGCGGCTTGCATAAATTCATGAATTGGGATGGACCTATTCTGACCGATTCGGGCGGGTTTCAAGTTTTTAGTTTGAGCGAAATTCGTTCCATTACCGAAGAAGGAGTTAAGTTCCGATCACCTCGTGACGGCAATATGATTAACCTCACCCCTGAGCGCTCCATCCAAATTCAAAATCAATTGGGCGCAGATGTAATCATGGCTTTTGACGAATGCGCTCCTTACCCTGCAACCTATGAAGAAATCAAACTCGCAGGCGAAAGAACAACTCGCTGGTTAGAACGCTGTATCAAGGCGCATCAACGTTCCCATGATCAAGCTTTATTTGGTATTGTTCAAGGTGGCGTTTATCTGGATTTGAGACAAAAGTCGGCGCGGGAGTTAATTAAATTTGATCTGCCTGGTTATGCGATCGGCGGCGTGAGCGTGGGAGAACCGCCCGAATTAATTGAAAAAATTGTCAAGGCAATCACCCCCTTACTTCCTGAAGATAAGCCGCGATACCTGATGGGAGTTGGCACTTACAAAGAGATGGCGCAAGCGGTTGCCGCAGGAATGGATCTATTTGACTGTGTAATTCCCACTCGCCTAGCTCGCCATAGTGTCGCCCTCGTCAAAGGCGATCGCTGGAATCTCAAAAATCAAAAGTTTAAGCGCGATTTCACCCAAATCGATCCCGATTGCCCCTGTTATGCCTGTCAAAATTTCTCACGAGCTTATATTAGTCATTTGGTGCGATCGCAAGAAATTTTAGGATACACATTGCTATCAATTCACAACATCACTGAGCTAATTCGCTTCACGCAGCAGATGCGCCAATCGATCATCGCTGGCAATTTTGTGGAACAGTTTGGCAAATACCTTGATCGCCAATAGCTTCGCCTTATTGAAAGCGTTGCTTCTCAACGCTTTCTAATTTTCTATGGGTTGTTAAACAAAGAAATGGCTACGCCATTTCTTTGTTTGGTATAAGATGGGGGCAAAATTGCCCAGATGTGAATCTTGAGAATCTTTAAAAGTAATGCAAAATTTTGATTGGAAAAAGCTGCAAAACGGCTCTGACATCAGAGGCGTAGCGATCGCAGGAGTTCCCAATGAAGAGGTAAATCTCACCCCTGAAATTGCGAATATTCTCGGTAAGTCTTTTGCAACTTGGCTAGCGCATCGATTAAACAAGTCAGGATCAGAGCTAACTATTTCAGTGGGGCGCGACAGTCGGCTGTCGGGGGCAGAACTGATGCAAGCTGTGATTGCTGGGCTAGGTTTTTGCGGCGCTAACCTGTATGACTTTGCGATGGCATCAACTCCCGCCATGTTTATGAGTACGATTACCGAAGGTTTTAACTGCGATGGCGCGATTATGCTCACAGCAAGTCACTTACCTTTTAACCGTAATGGATTGAAGTTTTTTACGCCTCAAGGTGGACTAGACAAGCAGGAGATCAGCGAAATCTTAGCGATCGCCGCTAATTCTAAATCTACCGATACAGTTCCTTCCACTCAAGGTAAAGTCACCGAATGTGATTTTATCTCTGTTTATGCAAATCAATTTGTAACCAAGATTCGGGAAGCGGTCAATCATCCCGAAAACTATGAACAGCCCCTCAAGGGATTGAAAATCATTGTTGATGCAGGTAATGGCGCAGGGGGATTTTATGCCGCCAAGGTATTACAGCCATTGGGTGCAGATACTACGGGAAGTCAATTTTTGGAACCAGATGGCACATTCCCTAACCATGTTCCCAATCCTGAAGACAAGGCGGCAATGGCTTCAATTTGTGAAGCAGTGGTGAAGCATCAAGCGGACTTTGGAATTATTTTTGATACGGATGTTGATCGCAGTGCGGCGGTTGATAGCCGAGGCAATGAATTAAATCGGAATCGATTAATTGCGTTGATTTCCGCAATTATTTTACAAGAGCATCCCCATTCCACAATTGTTACTGATTCGATTACTTCCGATGGATTAACTAAATTTATTGAGCAGGATTTAAAAGGAACTCACCATCGTTTTAAGCGTGGTTACAAGAATGTAATTAACGAATCAATTCGCCTAAACCAAACAGGACAAGAATCTTGGCTAGCGATCGAAACTTCAGGCCATGGCGCTCTCAAGGAAAATTATTTTTTAGATGATGGTGCTTATTTAGTAAGTAAGCTGCTCATGGAACTTGCCAAATCCAAGCTGTCAGGCAAATCTATTACTGATTTAATTTTTAATCTACAAGAACCCTGTGAAAGTGAGGAATTTCGGATCAAGATCAAGACTCAAAATTTCAAAGAAATTGGCGATCGCGTTATTGCTGAACTCCAAACTTACGCGACCAGTCAAAGTGATTGGCAAGTAGTCCCCAACAATTACGAAGGTGTGCGGGTTTCTTGTCAGGCTGACGGTGAGAAGGGTTGGTTTTTGCTACGGCTATCACTGCATGACCCAGTTATGCCCTTAAATATTGAATCGAATTGCCAAGGCGGAGTATTGCAAATTGCGCGGCGGCTAATTGTATTTTTGCAGTCTTGCCAAGCGATCGCCAGTCTCGACATATCAGCAATTACCATAGGTTAGGAAATGGCGTAGCCATTTCCTAACCTATAAAACCAAAAAGCGAGTTGCGGCGCGAAGCGCCGCAA
>MNZA01000214.1 GCA_001873375.1 Oscillatoriales cyanobacterium CG2_30_44_21 | reverse complement strand
AATGATTCGTCCGCGAAGCGGACGAATCATTCCAGCCTATTGCGGGGTTGACATTCATTGCTTGAGCTTGATTACTGCTTCACTCAAGGCGACCCACTGACTAACATCCAGATCCTCAGCCCTCACCTGTCCATCAATCCCCATATTTTCTAAAATCAAAACCAATTGATCGCGATCAATTTCGGGGAGTAAATTGTTACGCAGCATTTTTCGCTTGGTGGCAAAGCCAAGGGTAATCAAGCGATGTAAATGCTGGGGATCACTCGCGGGAGTAATGGGCGGACGCGGAATAATGCGGACTACGGCAGAATTAACCTTGGGCGGCGGGTAAAAGGCGGCGGCAGGGACATCACAAATAAATTCACAATCAGCCAGATACTGAATCCTGACACTGAGAGCGTTATAGGCTTTGTGTCCAGACTTTGCCGCAAGGCGATCGCCAATTTCTTTTTGGACTAGCAAGACAATCTGCTCAAACTGTGACACAGGCTCTGCAAGAGTTCCCAATAGCCTTTTTAAAATCTCGCCCGTAATGTTGTAAGGAATATTAGCAACTACCTTATTAGTCTGAGGCGGCAAAGGGATATCTAAAATGCTGCCTTCAATCAGGTTGAAGTTGGCTTGCTTCATGGTCTGCCGCAGCTTTTGGCAAAGGTCGCGATCAATCTCCACTGCTGTCACCGACTCCACAAGAGGCAATAATAATCGAGTTAAATTACCTGTCCCTGGTCCGATTTCTAAAATGCGATCGCCTGATTGCAACTGCCCCGTTTTCAAAATTTTATTTAAGACAGCATCACTCCGCAGCCAATGTTGACCAAATTGTTTGCGCGGACGGATTTTGCTAATGGTATAAATGGGTTGATCAAGATTGGTCATTGCGATCGCGGGTAATGTTCTTCAATTATGCCGAGATCCTTGATCTTTTATAAGGCTTTCTTCAAATCCTAGAAATTTTTAAAAAAGCTGGCTACGCCAAATTTTTAAAAAATTTCTGGGACTAAATATTATTACTATCGCTAAACTGTTAGCGCCCAATGTGCAAAGACAATCTTTACCCTTTACCATTCGCCACGCTAACTCAAGAGATGTCAGTCACTTGTCAGAAATCCTGACGGAGAGCTTTTATCGTAGTAGCGATCGCCCAGTTAACTTTTTGCAACGCTGTTTTACCGATTGGGTATTCCCCATTTTGCGCTACGGGATCATGCTGGACTTGAATAGTCGATTTGACGACCAGACGCCCATGTATGCTTGCCTTGTCGCCACGCACCCTACCAATAAGTCACAGGCGATCGCCTCCCTCGAAATTTGTATGCGCTATGTACCCAGTAAAACCAATCGTGATTTTTGGCTCGGTCGTGATACTCAACAATATCCCTATATTTTCAATCTAGCGGTGCATCCCCAGTGGCGGCGACGGGGAGTGGCGAAGCAGCTTTTGCACGCATCGGAGCAGATCGTGAAGCAATGGGGATTCTCACGTCTGTATATGCACGTTCTTGAAGATAATCAACCAGCACTGCGTCTTTACGATGGTGTTGGCTACAAGTTACACAGCCAAGAAGGAACGCTCAATAATTGGCCGCTGGGTCGTCCGCGCCGATTTTTATTACAAAAAAAGTTCTAGGGCGAGGGTCACTGATGCTTCAAGCTACAATGTTTAGATATGGCGGCGCTGCGCGCCGCCATATCTAAACATTTTTTGCAAAATAGGAGTACACCTAACCACTATGACCATCGCCACCGATATCACTCCCGATCTCAACCTTAGTGAGAAACTACAACAGCAAAGCTATCAGATGGCGCAAGCTGCCGCGATCGCGGCTGATGATCGCAAAGGAGAGAATATCGTTTTGCTGGCGATCGGGGAGGTGTCAACTTTAGCTGAGTACTTTGTAATTGCTACAGGATTCTCTAAAGCTCAAGTAAGGGCTATTTCTGGCTCTGCCGAAGACAGCATTGCCGAACAATTTGGACGCAAGCCGAAACACATTGCAGGGGAGCAAGATGGCTCTTGGGTGTTGCTTGATTATGGCGATGTGATTGTCCACGCCATGATGGAAAAAGAGCGCGAATATTACGACCTAGAGGCTTTTTGGGGACACGCCCCCAAGTTGGAAATAGCTTTACCAGAGCGCGATTCTGAGAGTTAAATTTGCAAGCGTGGCGAAGCCACGCTTGCAAATTTAGCGTTCAATGTCATGCTAGACAGGCGATAATTGACAAATATTTTTTACATTTGGATACAAAGAATTTATGAAGGTTGGCGATCGCGTTCGTGTCAAGACAGCATTAAATGTCTTTCATCATCCCGATCACAAGGGTAATGCCTTTGACATTAAGGGATTAGAAGGTGAAATCGTTCGGGTGCATACAGAATGGAATGGTCGGGCGATCAGTCCCAATTATCCCTATGAGGTGAGATTTGCCCCCAAATTTGTGACTCACCTTGGCGATCATGAAGTTGAGTTAGCGAGTTAAGTTTTTAAGCGGCGTTTAAAAACTTAACCAATAAAAAGATCAAAAGAGTTGCAAAGCAACTCTTTTGATCTTTTTATTGGTTTTTTCTGACGTAAAGTGCTAGAAGTAGCTCGGCTTGATTAAAACCTAAAACCAGAGGTTGTTCCGCCCGCGTAGCGGGCGGAACAACCTCTGGTTTTTTAGTTGGTTTAAATGTATTGTAAAGACACATAATTAGATTTTGATTTGCATCAATGGAAATTGCGATCGCCCTGCTTAGACATTACGGCTTTGACTTTGGTGGATATACCGCCAATGATTTAATGCGTGCGTGGTCTATTTTTGAGCCTGAATGGGTGAGACAAGCGATCATTGAAGCGTTATTTCAAGGAAGATATAAGGCTATTTCTGTAAATCAAATTCTCATCTTTTGGGAACGTAAAGGCGAAATTATTTGCCATCACAATCGTGAATTTGAGCGTCTTATTTGCGGTGATTTCTCTTCAGCTTTTGGCGAACCGACTCCTACTGAAGTTTTTTCTAACATATCTCCAGCCGCCACAAATTTGCAGATTAATTACAAAAGTGATCCTAAAAATTATCAACCTCCCCAAATAGAACCTTTAGGCACGACATCGTCCCTTCGACTCTCATCCCCCAAGGTTCCCATTCCTGTATCTAAAGTCTATCGCTCAGCCTACGAGAGCATGACTTTACTTGCCGAATCTTCAATGTTTGTTGATAAGTTACGTTCGATTTGCACCACTAGAAATACCGTTATGGCTGAGGAGATGCCCCAAAATGAGCCGCAAGCCGTCAAAGCCGAACTTCTCCAAAAAATCTAAAAAGTCAAAATCAGTATTAACGCGATCGCCTCAGCAACTTCAATTAAGTGCTTGCCTAATTGTCAAAAATGAAGAGCATCGACTAACTCAATGTTTAGATAGCTTGCAAAGCATCGCTGATCAAATTATTGTCGTGGACACTGGCTCCCGCGATCGCACCGTTGCCATTGCCAAGCGATACAATTGCCAGCTTTTTCATTTTGAATGGTGCGATGACTTTTCACAGGCGCGTAACTTTGCGATCGCTAAGGCAAAAGGGAAATGGATCTTAGTAATTGATGCTGATGAAGTTCTCGAACAAGGAGCTATTGAAGTTCTCAAAGATGTAATCAACTGTGATGATTGCCTTGCTGTCAACCTTTTGCGCGTGGAAGTTGGCGCAAAGCAAGCGCCTTTTTCGCTGGTACTCAGAATGTTCCGCAATCATCTCGCGATCAAGTTCTTAGGCATTTACCATGAGTCCATCGATCAAAGTATTATTGACCTTCAAAAACAAGAACCGCACTGGCGAGTCATTAATATTGAAACACCTGTTCTATCTCATTATGGCTATGCAGAGAGTGAAATCCAAGCCAAACAGAAGTCTGAATTTGCTAAGAACTTGATGGAAAAGCATTTGCAGCAATTTCCTAACGATGGCTATATGCTCAATAAGCTGGCAGCTTTGCACATCAGCCATTACAGCTATCAAAATAATCCTAAAGAACTTAATTATGCAATTCAATTAATAGTTCAAGGTTTATCTCAAACTCAAGATCAAGCAGAACAGAATTTAACAACCTATGAACTACACTTCCATTTGGGAATTGCCTATGAATATCTAGGAGAACAAGAATTAGCTAAAAACGCTTACATTCAAGCCGTCTCCTTACAGGTTCCCAAAATCTCTAAAATTGCCGCCTACAATAACTTAGGTACTATCTATCAAGAACTTAATCAAACCATAGAAGCGATCGCCTGTTTTGCACAGGTAACGAACATCGCGCCTAATTTTGCTCAAGGATATTTTAATTATGGCGTTGCCCTCAAGACTGCGGGACGGATGGTTGATGCAATCGAAGCCTATGAAAGAGTGATCGCCCTTGATCCAAACTATGCTGAAGCCTATCAAAATCTGGGTGTGGTGTTGATCAAAGTTGGACATTTTATCAAGGCGATCGCGGCTTTCACTAAGTCAATCGAGCTTCACGAATTGCAGCATAATATCCAAGCTGCGGAATTATTGCGATCGGGGTTAAAGGAATTTAGCTCAAAATCTTGAGTTGTCAGCACAAAATTGACTGGTGCGCCAATGGTTCTACAACAATTCACAAAAGTGTAGTCACACTTTTGTGACCTAGTATTATACATCGGTGTGGGTGGTGGCTTAGAAGCCTTACAGTTTGCCTATTTCTGTCGCCGTCCTGCGGCGGTGTCTGATCCTAGCTTTGTGAAGATCCTCGATGGTGACGCGTTTGCGTTGCCTGTTGCCGATGCTTCGGTAGATGTGGTTGCTCAGAACTGTCTGTAGGATCTCAAACGCGCCTTAAAAGAAGTCTATCGAGTCCTCAAGCCCAAGGGTCGGCTGGTCATGAGTAATCCGATTGCCACTCGTCCGATTCCTCGCCATTTGCAAGCCGATGAACGCTTACGAGCCATGTGTCTCTCTGGCGCAATGACCTACGATGAATGCGCAACGGGTGAAGGAAGAGGAGACAAATAAACGGGTTGCCTTTTTTGCGGTGGGTGTGGAAGGTGCGGATATGCATCAGTTACAAACGATGTCTGTGCGATCGCCTATCAAGCTCAAAGGATTAAGTTTCCGCGAGATGTTTGTATGGCTATCGGCAAGTATGCAGCGTGTTTCCCATTCTAGGCCTGATGAGCAAGTTCCTCTAGCACCTCCTACAGATTGGATGTCAGTTTGATGGATCTTGATAATTCTTGTAATTCTGTAAATACAGATCAGTTAGCTCAATGGTAGCGGTTTCTCTTGAAGGAACTAGTCATCAAAAGCGCGATTTACCCTGTCAAGATGCTCATTATTGGCAATTGGTAGGCGATCTCCTTTTAGTGGCAGGTGTTGCAGATGGAGCGGGATCTGTCTCGCTCTCGGAAGTGGGATCTTTGCTGGCGGTACAAACGGCGGTGAAGGGAATTGCTTCTAAAATAGCGGAGTCATCTATTCCTGATAGTGATGAAGGATGGAAAGTGCTGCTTAACGGTGGTTTAGAAGATGCCTTAGTTGCTATTCAAGCAGAAGCAGAATCGCGTCAGGTAAATATGCGTGAGCTATCAACGACTTTGTTAATCGTGGTTGCAACTCCCGATCTTGTGGCGGCGATTCAAGTGGGAGATGGGGCGATTGTGGTTGCTAATCAGAAAGGAACGGCGATCACTTTAACTACTAGTCCTCCGATTGAAGAATCCCTCGATTTAGCCACGTTTTTGACTTCACCAAATGGCATTGATTCGGCTCAGATTTGTTTATGGGAAGGGAAACCTGCTCAGTTAGCGATGTTTTCCGATGGGTTGCAAATGTTGGCTCTGCAAATGCCTCAAGGTGTGGCTCATGCCCCATTTTTTGCCCCGCTATTTAAGTTCATTGCTGAGTCGAAGGATTTAGATGCTGCCCATCAGGAGTTAACAGGATTTTTGCGATCGCCGAGAGTATGCGATCGCACCGATGATGATCTGACCTTGCTGCTGGCTGCATTGACAAGTTAATAGCGCCATACTAAAAACGAGCTTTTACTGTAAATAGATGAGATGAAAATTATGGTTACTCAATATCAAGTACGGCTGTTTCATAATAGACGCAACCAGACTTTGAATATTCCTCATGCTTTTGAAATGCCTAGTAATGATGTGGTGATTCGCAAAGATGGTGAAAGGCTAATTATTGAGCCACTCAAGAAAGGGTCTTTACTGCAATTATTAGCAACTCTCGAAGACATTGATGAAGACTTTCCCAATGTTGATGACGGTTTACCGCCACTGGATGATATTCAATTTTAGCTATGACTTACCGTTACCTATTAGATACAAATATCATCTCGGAATTGGTTAAAAATCCCAATGGGAAAATTGCTCAACGGATTGCTGAAGTTGGCGAGATTTGTATATGCACAAGTATCGTTGTTGCTTGTGAGTTAAGATTTGGGGCAGAAAAGAATGGTTCGCTGCGTTTACAACAGCAAGTAGATCAGATTCTAGAATTGATTGCGGTGTTGCCACTTGAGTCTCCGATTGAGTTTCATTATGCTGAGATTCGGTCGTATTTAGAACAGGCGGAAATAACTATTGGAGCCAATGATTTGCTGATTGCAGCGCATGGTTTAGCGTTGAATTTAACAGTTGTTACAGCAAATATGCGCGAGTTTTCGCGTGTGCCAAATTTGTCTGTGGAAAATTGGCTAGTTTAAATATTTAGGCTGTCTACTAAGCAGTATAAAAATCCTATGGACAAAAGTTACATCTTCTTAAAGTCACCGATTGGATCGGGTGGTGAGGCGGATATTTATACGGTGCGGATTAGACCTGAACTGGTGGCGAAGGTTTATAAAAAACCGCATGGGGACTATGCGCGAAAGTTGGCGCGGGCGGTGCGATCGGTGCATTCACGGGGATATGTGATTGGGGATGTGAATGAGTCGAATGTGTTGGTTGCCGATGATGCGATCGTGACTTTGGTGGATACGGATTCGTTTCAGGTGAATGATGGCACTACGATTTATCGCTGTACGGTGGGTAAGCCTGAGTATACGCCGCCTGAGTTACAGGGTATGAGTTTTCGGGATGTCGATCGCTCGGTGCAGCATGATCTGTTTGGGTTGGGGGTGTTGATTTATCAGTTATTGATGGAGGGGACGCATCCTTTTGGTGGGGTGTTTTCGGGGCAGGGTGAAGCGCCAGAGTTAAAGGATCGGATTAAAAGGCGGGACATTTCCCCCACGGTCGGCGCAGGGTTCCTTATAAGCCGATGCCTTTGGCTCCTTCTTTTTCTATGTTACCTGTGGCTTTGCAGGAGCTTTTTTTACTTTGTTTTGAGCAGGGACATGGCAATCCTGCGGCACGTCCTACGGCGGATGTTTGGAGTAAGGCTTTGGGCGAGGCTGAGGATGGTTTGGTGAGGTGGGGGGTAAATGGTCAGCATTATTACAGTGGACATTTGGGTGTTTGTCCTTGGTGTGAGAGGTCGGCGAAGTTAGGGGGACGAGATCCGTTTCCTGCGTTGGGTGCGATTAGGGCGGGGCAACATCTGAAACCTGCGGCGATTGTTAAGGCTGTTGAGAAGCCGATATTAAAACCATTTTTTCCTCCTAATATTTCTGGTACGCAACAATCTCAAATAGCTTCTTTCCAGAGTCGTACTATTACTAATTCCC
Organism: Oscillatoriales cyanobacterium CG2_30_44_21; assembly: GCA_001873375.1. GTDB lineage: Bacteria > Cyanobacteriota > Cyanobacteriia > Pseudanabaenales > Pseudanabaenaceae > Pseudanabaena. The sequence goes on along the minus strand of MNZA01000214.1, from coordinate 440 downwards.
AAACTTTAACAACAATAAGTTCTACAACTTATACACCACAACCTACTCAGACTAATTATGCTAACAATCAAACATCAAAAAAAATATCTGTATGGGAAAATTTTTTTCATATTGTTCATGCTCCAAATTTATCCTTGATTACTCGACTTTACATTATCTGCATAGGAGGTTATGTTTTCCCTTTGATGACGTTGCTTCCTATATACGTAATTATTATTGGTATTCAAGGCATGAATGCATTTGCCCTTATTATGGGAGGCATAGGTTTGTGGGTATCCGTGTATGAATTATTCGTTAAAAATCGCTTCCGTATTAATTGGCAGATATTCCAAAGAATCAATCAACTCATCTAGCCTTGCCAGCCCCTTACCCGCAATCTTCACCCTCAACGCCGCCGATGCGATCTTGACGTTGGCAGGTTTAGGATTTTTAGGCTTAGG
>MNZA01000158.1 GCA_001873375.1 Oscillatoriales cyanobacterium CG2_30_44_21 | reverse complement strand
GATGCGCCGTCTCTCACCTAACTTTACGCCGAGGTACTTATGTCTCACCAGATTATCTATCGCATCCTTGATGCAAATCTTGATCGCGCCCGTGAAGCCTTACGCACTATTGAAGAATGGGGGCGCTTTGGGTTAGAAAATATCGACATTTGTAGCCAATGCAAAGAGTTACGCCAAAGTCTTGGCAAGTGGCACAAAGAAGAGTTTCGCCGCGCCCGCAATACTCCCGATGATCCTGCGACAGCGCTTAATCATGAAAATGAATCCAGTCGCGGCAATGTGCGGGCTGTCCTCAGAGCAAATATGGCAAGACTGCAAGAGGCGCTCAGGGTTTTAGAAGAATATGGCAAAATCATTGACCCAACTATGGGGCAAGCCATGAAACAAATGCGCTATCTCAGCTATACCCTCGAAAGCCAGTTATTGACCCATGAAGTTAGCAGCCTTGGCGAAACTCGCCGCGCTAAGTTGCAGGCGGCGAGTTTGTATCTAGTCACGATGCCTGTGGATGATATTGTGTCGGTCGTGGAAAAAGCTTTGCTGGGTGGAGTGCAGATTGTGCAGTATCGACAAAAGGATGGTGAAGACGCAACTCGTTATGCGATCGCCCAAAAACTTTGTGATATCTGCCATCAACATGATGCCTTGTTCTTGGTAAATGATCGGGTTGATATCGCGATCGCGGTGGGCGCAGATGGCATCCATGTGGGGCAGACCGACTTACCTGTGGCGGCGGTGCGCCAGATCCTCAGCGCCAATGGTGGTGACGCTTCGCAATACATCATTGGGCAGTCTACCACTAATCCCCAAGAGCTAGAAATTGCTTTGAACAATCAAGTGAATTATGTGGGAGTGGGGCCAGTTCACGCCACACCAACTAAGCCAAATAAGGCAGCTTCAGGGTATGAATATGTTAACTACGCCGCTAAAAATTCGCAGATCCCTTGGTTTGTGATCGGTGGACTCGATGAAACCAACCTAGAAGCAGCGATCGCCGCAGGGGCTAGGCGAGTTGCTGTAGTTCGCGCCCTCATGCAAGCCGAACATCCAGATCTTGTTGCTAAAAAAATGCGCTCACAACTAATACCAAATAAAGAAATGGCATAGCCATTTCTTTATTTAAGAACCCTTACTGGATTTGGTTTTCAATTCACAAAAGTGTAGTCACACTTTTATGAATTGGTATAAATCAAGCATAAATTTGAAAGCGTTGCAAAGCAACGCTGCGTAAACCCCAGTAAAAACCTTTAAAGCGCGGCTAAGCCGCGCTTTAAAGGTTTTTTGTAGATTTTAATAATCGGGATGATAGGATTCGAACCTACGGCATCCTGCTCCCAAAGCAGGCGCGCTACCAAGCTGCGCTACATCCCGTTG
>MNZA01000128.1 GCA_001873375.1 Oscillatoriales cyanobacterium CG2_30_44_21 | reverse complement strand
CTATATCGGACGGGAAGCGGTGGTGGAACTAATCGATATCGATGATGTGTTTCGGCAGTTGATATATGAAGGCACAGTTACGCAAATGAATCGCTATCTCAATGAAATTGAGTTTGATTCCTTTCGAGTCGCCGCGATCGCCAAATTAAATGCAGGCATCACCACCACCGAGGAGGTGTTGCGAGTTTTACCCCGCAGCGCCCTATATCGAGTAACTTCCCCCTCACGCTCAGTCCCATCAACTCTAGCTCCAACCTCGCTTAGCCAACGTTGGCGGAAGCCATATAAGCCTCAATAGGCTGTAATCGGCTATAAAGGAAAAAGAAAAAAGAGAAAATATATGGCTATCACAGTAGCAAAACCCCAGAGCTTAGAAACATTTCTAGAACTACCTGAGACAAAAACCGCTTCCGAATTTATCAACCATAAAATCAGTCAAAAACCGATACCACAGGGTAAACATAGCCGCTTGCAGTCTAAATTTTGTGTCTATACAGCGCTTTGCGCTTAATTAGAACCCAGAGAAATTTTTGAAAGCGGCGCTCCGCGCCGCTTTCAAAAATTTCTCTGGGTTCTAATTAAGCGCAAAGCGCTGTATAGACACAAAATTTAGACTGCAAGCGGCTATGTTTACCCTGTGGTATCGGTTTTTGACTGATTTTATGGTTGATAAATTCGGAAGCGGTTTTTGTCTCAGGTAGTTCTAGAAATGTTTCTAAGCTCTGGGGTTTTGCTACTGTGATAGCCATATATTTTCTCTTTTTTCTTTTTCCTTTATAGCCGATTACAGCCTATTGAGGCTTATATGGCTTCCGCCAACGTTGGCTAAGCGAGGTTGGAGCTAGAGTTGATGGGACTGAGCGTGAGGGGGAAGTTACTCGATATAGGGCGCTGCGGGGTAAAACTCGCAACACCTCCTCGGTGGTGGTGATGCCTGCATTTAATTTGGCGATCGCGGCGACTCGAAAGGAATCAAACTCAATTTCATTGAGATAGCGATTCATTTGCGTAACTGTGCCTTCATATATCAACTGCCGAAACACATCATCGATATCGATTAGTTCCACCACCGCTTCCCGTCCGATATAGCCTGTCGAAAAGCATTTTTCACAACCTTTGCCCTTGCGCCACTGGCTCGGCTCGATATCTTCAGCGCTGAGTCTGAGGCTTTGTAGTTCAGACAGCGTGGGCAGATGGGCAACGGAGCAATGGGGGCAGTTTTTGCGGACAAGGCGCTGAGCGACTACGCCCAACAGCGCATCGCTGATTAGCCCTGGATCGGGACCCAAATCTTTGAGGCGGGGAATGGCGCTGGCTGCGTCATTGGTGTGCATGGTCGAAAGGACTAAATGCCCTGTCAGGGCAGCTCGCACCACTGTTTCCGCCGTTTCATGATCGCGGACTTCGCCCACCATCACAATGTCAGGATCTTGGCGTAAAATTGCGCGTAAACCTGCGGCAAAGGTCATCCCTGCTGGCTCACAGACTTGGGTTTGGGTAATATTTGGCAAAATATATTCCACAGGATCTTCGACCGTGATCACATTGACGTGTTCTTGGGCGATCGCCTGCAAACTGGTGTAAAGCGTACTGGTTTTGCCCGAGCCTGTGGGGCCTGTCATGATGATCAGTCCTTGGGGTTGCCGCAGCCAACTGTCATATATTTTTAGGGCGCGATCGCTAAAACCTAGCGACTCTAAATGATTGGAAAAAGGATTATCTCGAGGCAGCAACCGAATTACCGCTTTTTCGCCACAAACGCAGGGCAAGGTACTCACCCGCATATCGAGATTGAGGTGCAGACTGTCGTCGTTGGTGTATTCTTTGCCGATGCGTCCATCTTGGGGACGGCGACTATCGGCGATGTCCATGTCCGACATCACTTTCAGCGCCACAATAATTTTGCGGCTGATTTCGAGGGGCAAGGTCTTGATATCACGCAAAATGCCGTCAATGCGAAAGCGCACCCGCAAGCCTGTGGGGGTTGGCTCTAGGTGAATGTCACTGGCTCGATGTTGCAGGGCGATCGAAATCAGGGCATTGATCCGCCTTGTTTGATCGACAGCCTGTGCCAGATAAAGATCGGTAACTTCGCTAATGTCCGATTGTTCGGTTTCGCCCGTCAGTGGGTTGATCGGTTGGGTGGCGTGAATGGCATTGGGATTAGGGATATTTTGGCGGCGAAACCATTTGCGATAGCTGTTAGTTGCCACCGTGATCACCCGCACTTCGGTTGAGGTGCGATCGCTAATTAATTTAATTACTTCACTGGTCAATAAGTGGGGGCTACCAATATAAAAGCAATTGCGCCACAGCAACAGTGGAATCACGGGCGGCAATATATTACGGTCTTCAAATTCTCGAAAAAAGCGATCGGTCAAGTCTTGATCAAGCAAATCCAAGCGTACATTTCCCTCTTGATCAACAAGCAAGTTTGTGGCAGCTTCGCAGGAAGTGATCTTGCCGTTAAGTAGGCGTTTCCAAACTGATTCCCCAACTGACTGACCCAGTGCTTGACTCATACTTTTTTACTTTTTAGTTACAGTCTGTGGTGGAACCAATGGTGAGCGGCTTCGCCGCGCTTCTAGAGTTTCCGAACTTTGAGAACGCGGCAGAGCCGCGTTCTCAAAGTTTTTGATCGTTGATGACGAGGTAAAACTGCACTCTTAGAGTTTCCGATCACTGGTGAAGCGGCTTTGCCGCTTCACCAACATTTTACGGCGCAGCTTTAATTATCGGTAAGTTTGGTGATTGCTTGCGCTCTTAGGAGTGCTTCAAATTCATCGGCGGGTAACGCCTTATAAAAGAAATATCCCTGAATGCGATCGCAACCCAATACCCTTAACAAATCCACTTGTTCCTGCGTCTCTGCCCCCTCTGCAATAACGATCAAGTCGAGGCTATGGGACAGATTAATTAATGAACTCACAATTACGCGATCGTGTTCATTATGGGTGATGTATTCAATAAATACGCGATCAATTTTAAGCGTATCAATCGGTAAATTTTTAAGATAGCTCAGAGAAGAATAGCCCGTTCCAAAATCATCAAGGGATAATTTAATACCCAAATCCCTAAATTGATTTAATAAAATCACTCGCTCCTCAATCTGATTCATCATGATGCTTTCGGTGATTTCTAATTCTAGGTATTCAGGATCAAATTCAGTTTCTGTTAAAGTCTGTTTGATGCAATCAAAACAATCCTTTTGTTGCAATTGTTTCATCGACAAGTTCACACTAATTTGAATCGGTGGCAATCCTAAATCTAACCATGCGATCGCCTGCAAACAAGCCTGTCGCAATACCCAGTTGCCGATCGCAATAATCAATCCTGTTTCTTCGGCAAGGGGAATAAATTTACTAGGCGGAATCGAACCAAGGGCAACGTGTTTCCACCGCAATAAAACCTCAACTCCGACAATTTTTCCTGTTTTCAACTCCACTTGTGGTTGAAAGTAAAGGGATAATTCTTCGTTTTCTAAGGCTCTTCGTAAATTATTTTCCATCACCAACCGCTGAAAACTTTGTTCCTGCATATTGGAAATATAAAACTGAAAACTATTACGCCCGCCCGCTTTGGCGCGATACATCGCCATATCAGCGTTATGCACCAGAGCTTCAACATCGCTGCCATGATCGGGGTAGACACTCGCGCCGACACTGGTGGTAATGTGCAACTCATGTCCCCCACAATTAAAAGGCAAGGTCATAGTTTGGATCATCGACTCTGCGATTTGGGCGATCGCATCATTAGAGTCTACATTTCGGACAATAACTGTAAACTCATCACCACCCCAGCGCACTAATAAATCATCGGAACGCATCAGTCCTTTTAGCCTCGCGCTTACTGCTTGTAATAACAAATCACCAACACTATGCCCAAGGGATTCATTGATCAATTTAAAACGATCAATATCTAAAAATAGCACCGCAAATTTTTGAGTTTTTAAATCAACTTTGGTAACTATTTTTAATAGATATTCATATAAATATTTGCGATTTGGCAATCCTGTTAACGCGTCATAATGAATCTGATAAGAGATAATTGCTTCTGCTTGTTTCTGTTTAGTAATGTCAGCAATATGCATTCGGATTACTTCATTCCAAGGCATAAAATGAATGATTTCTTCAAACACTTTGCCATTGATCGTAACTTCACGAATGAAGATATTTCTAACAGGGTTAACAAGGGGTACAAGCTGCCCTAATAACTCTTGCAGCAAGGGATGTTGTACTTGTAAATCGTCGAGAGCAGGAAACTGGGCTAAAGCGGCGGGATTAAGATAAAGCACTTTGCCAACTAAATTTAATTCGATAATTGGCTGCGGATTAAGCTCAGGAACTGCAATAAATTGATTGATCACCTCACGAATATGGAGCGGTAAATCTTGCCCCGCGATCGCTTGCAACGGCGAAAACTGCACAAAATGCAATTCCCCAGACAACTGACTCATGACATTGGTCGCTATTGATCGCCCGTCTTGCGCTTGTTGGGTCGAATCAGGAAGCGTGCCAACAATCTGATAAACCGCCCTTGTATCTTTGCTAAAAAGAACTTCATCGCCATGGGCAAGCATATGGGAGAGCCGCTTTTTACCATTGACTAAAATCCCATTCGTACTTCTAATCGCATTAAGATTGCCGTCAATAATCCGAAATAAATATGACTTCTTTTTAGGATCGGCGATCACCAATAATGTAGCGTGTTGGCGAGAAACCAGATTTGAGCGCAACATAATCGAACTCTCTAGACTGCGCCCAATGGAGTAAGTCACGTTATGCAAAAGGAAATTACGAAAACCCTTTGGGTCTTCAACCGTCAGTACGTGATGAAGTTTATCTTTGATAGTAAGAGTCGATAACTCCTCTGATTTCACCTGAATAATTTCCCTTGGTAACGAGATTTAAGCAATTAGTTTTGAGTTGGTGATTTTCTTTAATATTTGCAAGTTATTCTAGTGAATTTGGCTAATTTATTCGGTTTAAAAGACAAGTCCACATAGGTTCATCTTAGGCTATTCAAATCTATAAATCTATATGATGTTCCCCTTTGGATAAACTTATTTTCTAGACTATGGTAATCCCCCGTCAGCCTATCGCTCTGCCGAAGATAGGACAGTAGACTAAAATTTATTAATTCTCATTATGAAACCAATTTCGAGATTTTTAGCGCCGAAGGCGCTAAAAATCTCGAAATTGCTAAGTAGCTAGGCATAAGTAATCTAAAAGTCAAGAAAGTTGTTCCGCCCGCGTAGCGGGCGGAACAACCTCTGGTTTTGGATTTTAATTATGTTGAGCTACTTAACTAAAGTTGCTATCGTCATGATTTTGAGAGTAAAAATACTCATGTCAGAAACATTTAGAGATAAGCCTGACCCGTGGGCAAGTATCCGCAAAACATTTCAAAGCATTTGGGGATATGAAGACTTGCGACCATCGCAGCGCCAGATTGTGGCGAACCTGATCGATGGTCAAGATTGCTTAGCAATTATGGCAACGGGGGGTGGCAAATCAATTTGCTTTCAGTTGCCAGCAATTTTAGATGATGGCTTAACGATCGTGATTTCACCGCTTTTAGCGCTGATGGAAGATCAGGTGCGAGACTTGCAAGCCCGCAAATTACCTGCGGTTTGTTTACATAGCAACCAGCCTCAAGCAACTCGCCGCCACATTCTCCAAAATCTTGCTACTACCAGACTGCTCTATATTTCGCCAGAGACTTTGCTGAGTCAGCCTGTTTGGGAAAAGCTAGGCGATCGCCACTTAAAAATTAGAGGAATCATGCTTGATGAAGCCCATTGCCTAGTGCAGTGGGGAGATGCCTTTCGTCCTAGCTATCGCCGTTTGGGGGCGGTGCGAAAGGCGCTGACGGCTCAAAATCCTGACCAGCCACCGATCGCCTTAGCAGCTTTTACGGCGACCGCCGACCCTAAAACTGCGATCGAGTTACAAACTTGCTTACAAATGTCCAAGCCCCAAATTGTCCGCACCAGTCCCTATCGCCCCCACCTCAGTCTGCGCGTAGAGATTGCTTGGACACCCGCAGGGCGCAAGTCCCGCACCCTCAAATTTATTCGCGATCGCCAAGGGCAGTCAGGGCTAATCTATGTTCGCAGTCGGCGCGATGCGGAGACACTAGCCGATTGGTTGCAAACTCATTCTTTGAAAACGGCTGCTTATCACGCAGGATTGCCACCCCAAGAACGCCGCCACATTGAACAGCAATGGCTTACCAATCAATATCCTTTTGTGATTTGCACTTCGGCATTTGGACTCGGCATTAATAAGCCCGACACCCGATGGGTGCTACATTTTCAGCCACCACTGACCCTTTCCGAATACATTCAAGAAATCGGACGGGCGGGGCGTGATGACCAACCTGCGGAGGCATTGATGCTAGTCAGCGAACCAACGGGACTGCTCGATGATAGCGATCGCCAGAGAGTAAATTTCTTTGTGGAGCAACAACAAAAAATCCAACAACAAGCCCTAGTCCTTTTGCCCAAACTGCCACAGCGCGGCAATTTTAATGCTGTTAGTCAGCAATATCCGCAAGCGGCGATCGCCCTGAGTCTGTTGCATCGGGATGGACAACTGACATGGCACACCCCTTTTGACTATGAAATTTATGGATTAACCAAGGATTTATCAAATTTAAAACCGCAAATAGGTTATCAAGATGCAATTTCGCAAATGCAAGCTTATATTCGACTAAAGGATAACAATAGTGGCGATCGCTGGGCTTTTTTACTGAAAAACTTTGGTTTTGAGCAAGAATCTAAGTTGCTGCTAGAATCTAGGAGCTAACTTAATTTTTCTTTACAACAGGGAAATCTACGTGTCGTCAACGGCTATCCATCGGATCAATCTCGAAAATCCACTTACTGATACCTCTTCTACATCACAAACTGAACTTCCGTTTACTTTTCAAGATGTTAAAGGTGCTATCCCTTCTGAATGTTTTACTCCGAATGTATGGCGATCGCTCGCCTATTTTTTTGCCGATACAGCAATCATTGTTAGTTTATATGCGGCGGCTGCATATATTGATGCTTGGTGGTTTTATCCAATTTTTTGGTTTGCTACAGGGACAATGTTTTGGGCTTTCTTTGTAGTTGGACATGACTGCGGACATGGTTCCTTCTCCCGTTTAAAATGGCTCAATAATCTGATTGGACATCTCACCCATATTCCGATTCTGGTTCCCTATCATGGCTGGCGGATCAGTCACCGCACCCATCACCAAAATACAGGCAATATCGACACCGATGAGAGTTGGTATCCTGTAACCGAAAGCCAATACAAGGCAATAGATTGGATTGGTAAATTCATCCGCTTTGACGCTCTTTTATTTGCTTATCCTCTCTACCTATTTAAGCGATCGCCTGCCCGTACCACGGCTTCCCATTTCGTTCCCAATAACGACTTATTCCGCGAATCAGAAACTAATGACATTCTTACTAGCAGCATTCTTTGGGGATTGATGGTTGGCTTTTTAGGATGGTTGGGGTTCACCTACGGATTTCTATTTCTATTTAAGTTCTATATTGTTCCTTATCTAGTTTTTGTAGTGTGGCTAGATCTAGTGACCTACTTGCACCACACCGAGTCTGACATTCCTTGGTATCGCGGCAAAAACTGGTACTTCCTCAAAGGCGCTCTTTCTACAATTGATCGTGACTACGGCATATTCAACAATATCCATCACAATATTGGAACCCATGTCGCTCACCATATCTTCATTGGGATTCCTCACTATCATCTCAAAACCGCTACGGAAGCAATCAAGCCTGTATTAGGCAACTATTACCGAGTTTCCACTGTACCAATTTGGCAGTCTTTCTTTACTTCCCAAAAGGCTTGTCAGTATGTTCCTGACAGTGGTGGTGAAGTTTATTACACTAATCGACCTACTGCTTAATTAGCTCACCATAATTAAAACCTAGAAAGCTGTACTGCCCGCGCAGCGGGCAGTACAGCTTTCTAGGTTTTTAGGTTACTTATGCCTAGCTTCTAAAAAATTGCGACCGACAAGTTTACAATCTTTATAGCGCGGGCATTCTGCCCGCTTTTTTAGTTAATAGCTCGCTTCCCTGCTTCACATTTTTTGAGTTGCTAACTATAATGTAAATGAATCACAGATAGCGCCAAGCGCTGTAACGCAAGTAACTACAGCTATAAAACATTGGCAAATTCAGAAGCTTATGGAGGCAACTTAGATATATGGCAACCGAAACTATTACCCGTCCCCAGACCATACGCAAAATCGCTCCCAGATATAGAGTCTTACTGCATAACGATGATTTCAACTCAATGGAATATGTTGTGCAAACTCTGATGCAAGTTGTTAATGGACTGACCCAGCCTCAAGCCGTAGATATTATGATGGCAGCCCATGCGAGCGGTTGCGCCCTAGTGATCACTTGTGTGCAAGAACACGCTGAGTTTTATTGTGATGCTTTGCAAAGTAAAGGCTTGACTAGCACAATTGAACCAGAATCATAAAGAATAATGAGGGCGGCGCAAAGCGCCGCCCTCGTTATTCTCTAGTTGTCAATACTCAAAGCCTCAATAGGCTGTATACGAAATAGCTAACTTGTGAATTTTCAACGCTTAGATTCTTATCCTGCACCAGTTCGGATTGTTCTTTTTTTACTAACTTTATTGCTTCTGTGGTTGCCGATCGCCGCGCCATTGCACTTGATCTATGGAGCATCGGTTGGTGTCGGCTTAACGATACTGCTCTATTGCGGATTTTTAGGATTAATTGGCGTGTGGGGACGCAAAGTTTCCCAATATCCGCACCCCTATCGCTACTATGGATTATCTTTTACCAAAAAAAATGGACTTGAGTTTCTATGCGGCTGGGGACTGGGGACGATTACTTTAATTATTTTCTATGGCTTACAGGTGATCTTGGGTTGGCTGGCAGTGCAGACTACCAGTTGGCAAGAACCTTTGCCAGCTAGACTTTTGCCTATGCTAGGTGTATATTTTGTCGATTGGCAAGGGGCGATCGCCCCAGGGATGTTGACTTCGTTAGGTGTGGGCTTTGCGGAAGAAGTGCTATTTCGCGGATGGATACTTTCGGAGCTAGAGCGAGACTATTCGCCGCGCACTGCCTTGATTGGGGCAAGTTTAGTATTTGCGATTTTGCACTTTATTAAACCCCTAAATTTGATTTTGGCGACATGGAGCCAGTTTGCGGGGCTAATGATGATGAGCGTAGTTTTGGCGATCGCCAGACGCAGGCGTGAGGGCAGACTCGGCATTGCGATCGGGCTACATGGCGGCTTAGTTTGGTGCTATTACATTGTGAATACGACCCATTGGCTCAAGCCCACAGGGGTTGCCCCTGAGTGGGTCACCGGGATTAGCGGCAACCCGATCGCTGGAATTATGGGTCTGTTATTTTTAATGGCGATCGCGATCGGATTTACCCTTCTAAAAAGATAGGCGGTGCGCCACACCGCTACTTATTAAAATAACTATTGCCACAATCGCCACAACTGTATATGATTGTATTCGCTTAGAAAACAATTAAGCCATGGGTCGATGCCCGAGTGGTTAATGGGGGCGGACTGTAAATCCGCTGCGTAAGCTACGTTGGTTCAAATCCATCTCGGCCCATCTAAATAAATTAACGGTTGGTATGCTGGTTAATGATGGTCAATGACCACAAATGACTATTCTTACCGCCGTTTTTTTTAAGTCAACAAATATTTAAAAGCGTTGCGGAGCAACGCTTTTAAATATTTATTAACCCCAAAAATATGACTGCTCAGTTTCATCACGTTCCTGTGCTTGCCGAACCAACGATCGCTGGATTAGAGATCGTTGCCGATGGAACGTACCTTGATTGCACAGTGGGGGGCGGCGGACATAGTGCTTTGATTTTGCGTGCCGCCGAAAATGTGAAGTTAATCGGAATTGATCGAGATGAAATGGCGATCGCGGCGGCAACTGAGAACCTTAAAGATTATGGCGATCGGGTTAGCTTTTGGCGTGGTAATTTTTGCGAATACAAACCTGATTTAAAATTTGATGGCATTCTCGCTGACTTGGGGGTGAGTTCTACTCAATTTGATGTGGCGGAGCGTGGTTTTAGTTTTCGCGAGGCGGGCGATCTTGATATGCGAATGGATAACCGTCAAACGCTTACGGCTGCCGAAATTATTAATCATTACAAAGAAGCGGAACTTGCGGATATCTTTTTTAAGCTCGGTGAAGAGCGGCTATCGCGGCGGATTGCGCGTCAAATTGTAGAGAAACGTCCCTTTAAAACCACCTTAGAACTTGCCAATGCTATTTCGGGCTGTGTCCCTGCCAGTTATCGTCATGGCAGGATTCACCCTGCGACCCGCACCTTTCAAGCTTTACGAATTGCGGTAAATCGGGAACTAGAAAGTTTGGAAAAGTGGCTAGCGATCGCCCCTGACTGGCTCAAACCTGAAGGCAAGATTGCGGTGATCACTTTTCATAGTCTCGAAGATCGCATTGTTAAGCATACATTTCGCGAAGACGAGCGTCTGCAAGTGATTACCAAAAAGGTAATTATCGCCACCGATGCCGAAAATAAAGCCAATCCAAGAGCGCGATCAGCAAAGTTACGCATTGCCCAAAGGCTTTGAGAATTGGTGCGCCGCACCAATCAACTCGTGGTATACCGCGATCGCTCTAGGCGCAAGGCATCGGTTGCCCTTTGGACTTCGATCGCCACTTGCGAAAGACTAGCGTAAATGAGAACCACATAGTTGGCTCGGACTGCTGACTCTAGTTGACGGCATTGATAGGAGAGGGTGATTGCACCCACATAGTCGCTATTAGCTCGCAAACTATTCAAGGCTTGCAATAGGCGCAGATGATCGTTGACCGCAAGGGCTTTGTCAATGGCTTGCACTAGCCGTGGTGCTTCTTCTAGGTAAGCGTCAATTACATTTAGCAGGACTTTGATCCCCTGTTCACGGTTTTCCGCGATCGCCACAATCGTCTCGATAAATTGCAATTCAATAGTCGGATCATGGTCTTCTTCCGCTTCTTCCTGCGCTGAAGCCGTAATATCTTCAATATCAGGATCTTGGAACATCTGTTCTGTAACTTTTTGCAGTTCCGCTTCCTTGGAATGATCTATCTGCACTGGCTCTGTCGCCAAGTCTTGGATAGTAGAGACAACTCCTTGCCAAGTCTCGAGAATATCTTCCGACATATTGGCAGTTGAACTATCTGCTTCCACCTCTGCTGTGGCGATCAGCATATCGATTGGCAAAGTCGGCGGTTGAGCAGGAATATCTTCTATCTCAACTTCTATTTCGGCTGGAGATGGATCATGGCAGTCGGCACTGGCTTCACTGATGCTAGAATCAAACACTTTTGATTCTAGGTCAACGCTTTCGTCATTTCTTCCTTCGTCTATATCATCTAAACCTGCAACTTCCATTTCTAAATCAGTAAGTTCTTGGCTTAGCTCTTCGCCTGTAGCCGATTCTTCAGTAATTTCCGCTATGGCGATCTCATGGTATTGAGGTTCATAGCTAGCCAATATCTCTTCTTTGACTTCATAACGGGCAATAGCAAGAACCTTTGGCTCAGGGGGTTCCGACTGAGGTTCATCGATACTTGTCTCTGAGCAATCGAGATACTCGGGACTCAGTTCAGTCTCCTGCTCAATAGATTCTACTAGATCCATCTCAGGCTCAAGGGCTTGACTAATGATCGAGACTCCATGCTCTTCAAAAAAGTCATCTTCATCCATATCCATGTCCATAGCATTATCTGCATGGTCAATCGCTGATTCCACGAGATGATTTTGATATATCTCTGCCGTAACTGCCAGCAAGTGATTAGTACCGTTCTCATGATCATCTATGGTCTCTATACTTTCTATTTCTTCAGTTTCTAAACTTCTGTTGATAATATTGGCAAGTTCTTCTTCGACAGAAGCTGAAATTACTTCCGTATCTATTTCTGGAAATATTTCTGCGATCGCGCTGGTTTCGCGTTCGCTTCGTATAGGTTGATGCTTGGCTAGGTCAGTCACAGTCTGCTGCAACTGGTTTAACTCAACTTGGAGGGTTTGCAAATCTGAAGATAGTTGTTGAGTTTGAAGCCGTAGGTTGGCGAGGGCAATGGCAACACCGATTTGGGTGGCAACTAGGGATAGAGAAGTGCGATCGCTTTCTGTCCACCCGTGAGAAACGCTGCTATGAAAGGCGACTAAAGTTCCCCAAACCCCTTGCCCTGCATAGATTTTATTGGCGGCATAGGAGGAGATCCCAATCTGCTCTAGTAGGTTGACAATATATGAAGACAGACTAGAGCTGCGAATACTATCAATGATTTGAATAGAAGACTCGGCTTGAGTGGACTCAACCATGTGGCGCGATAGGGAAAGCTGACGTTCAGGCATATCTGCGAGGGAAGTCAGTCCTGCGGCGATCGCATCGGTAGTAAACTCACCCCGTCCGTCAGCATCACAACGAAAAATTGCCACCCGATCCACTTGCAATAGTTTCTGAGCAACCTGCACCGCGACTTGCAAAACTAAGTCCAAGGAAGGCGATCGCTGAATAGCATCGGCAAGTTGCGCGAGTGCTTTCTCCCTCACCAAAATATTGTTGAAAATATTTGAGTTTTGTTGGTCACTGCTGGCGTTGATCTGCTCGTAACGCTCTTCCCAGCTAAGTTGATGCACGCGCTCTTGCTGCACCAAAATAGCCTTGAGGTGTTCATAGGAGGCGCGATCGCGACAGAGGTAGCGCACTTGATTTAAGAGGGTAGAGTCCATGCTTGTCAACGACTATATAAAATCCTGAGAAGTGGGTTTGCCCACAAAGCTAGCGAATCAACTTCTTACAGCGCTTTGCGCTCAAATCCGAACTAAGAATAATTTTGAAAGCCTTGCCAAGCAAGGCTTTCAAAATTATTCTTGTAATTCGTTATTATTAGCACCTTAAAGTTGCTTGTTTATCAGATCATAGCCGACTGGATTGGGCGATCGCATGAGACACAAAGCGTAACTTTTCCAAAATCCCAGAAAGTTGGTTCTGCCTGCTGCGCGGGCGGAACCAGCTTTTTGGGTGATGATGGCGCTAATTCATCTTTGGGATTTTACAGCGCTTTGCGCTGTAAAATCGATACTGCATACCAAAATACAAAAAAATATGGCTCGCTATACCCTTGCCCAGAGTCCCGAAGTTATCCTCACCGTTGCTGGCAAAGATTCGCCCAAAGCGCGGGAAAAGGCAATGGCTGAACTAATGGAACTAATGGACTCAGGCAAACTCGACACCGATCTTGCCGATGGTTTTAGTCCCGATCAATTTATCGAAGTCAAAGAAATTTCCATGTCTGAAGATCGTGAAGATCCGATTACTCAAGCGGTGCAAGTGTTAAATAACCTTGCCACCTTAAAAATCAAAACCCAAGAATTACGTTCCGATGCGATGCAAGTGCGATCGCAGATCGATATTTTGTTCAGCGATGAGATTGTCTCGGAAGAACAAATTAACAGTATTAAGGAAGGCTTCAAAATCCTCAAAAGTTTTGCCCAACTGAATATGAAGTTCTTGGATGCGCGATCGCAAGCTGAAAATGCTCGTCAAGTTCTCGATGAAGCCCTCAAATCACCCAGCACTGAAGTCAAATCTGCGATTGCGACCGCGGCTGAGCCTGAATCTGCTGAAGTCACTCCTATTACTGACGATCAAGACGAAACTGTAACTGAAGTTGAAAATGCGATCGTGGAAGTCCCTGTGAGCAAATCGACTAAAAAGAAATAACTAGCAAGCAAGAAACTTTTAAAAGGCTTACTACGCAATCCTTTTAAAAGTTTCTTGTAATATGTAAAAACTCCCATTGCTGCACTAAAAATTATGGTTGCCTTACCTGACCGCTTACGGATGACCTATGAAGAATACATAGTTTGGGAGTCAACCCAAGAAATGCGCCATGAGTTTTGGGATGGCGAAGTGATCTCTATGGCTGGCAGTAGTCGTAAGCACAACAGGATTTCACTTAACTTTTCTAAAGTGTTGGATGATGCTCTCGCGGATCGCTCTTGTGAAGTTTACATAAATGATGTCAAGGTGCAAATTGAGCCAAGGCGCAAATACTTTTATCCTGATGTGGTAGTCACTTGCGATGAACGCGATCGCGGCGATGCTCAGTTAGTTTCTTTTCCCTGCTTGATTATCGAAGTTCTTTCGCTATCAACTGAAGCCTTTGATCGCGGCTTTAAGTTTTGGCAGTACCGCAAGTTTGAGACTTTGCAGGAATATGTGCTAGTGCAGGTTGAGCAGCCAATGGTGGAAGTATTTCAGCGCAATGAGCAGGGGCAATGGGTCTTGTTTGAATATGGTTTAGGCGATCGCCTATTTTTGAAATCGGTGAATGTGGAGATCGCAATTATTGACTTATACAGGCAAATCGAGTTTGATCCCAATTCGCAATGGCTTTAAAGAGCTTTACGCTCAAACCCAAAACACTTTGAAAGCTGCGCTTCGCGCAGCTTTCAAAGTGTTTTGGGTTTAAGTGACGCGAGTGAGAATAACTAAGCCAGCCGTGATCCCGATTAAATTGGGCATCCATGCCGCCGCGATCGGTGAGAGAAATTCTACTTGTCCGAGAGCGCCGCAGATAAATAGCAATAAATAATATCCAAAAATAATTAATACGCTCAACCCAAAGCCGATCGCTGCACCAGTACGTTGGGGGCGCATTCCCAAAGATGCACCCACGATCGCAAAAACTACACAGATAAACGGCAGGGCATATTTTTGTTCGAGGCGCACTTCTAATTTGCGAATTTCCTTGGTATTGCCTGACTGCTTGAGCAGTTCGATATTACGGCGAATATCGTTGATGTTCATTTCTTCAGCGCTGCGTTGCTCTTGAGCTAGATCTAAAGGAGCGCGAGGTAACTGCAAATTTTGGTCATCAAACCGCAAAATACTACGGTAATTGCCATCGGGATCAACTAGATAAGTGGTTCCTTTGTTGAATCTCCACACATTTTGATCGGGCAACCATACCGCCGACTCCGCCGCCAATATCTGCTGAAGTTGCCCTTGCGAAAAGTCCAGAACCGTTAAGCCGCGCATCTCCTTACCATCAAAACTCCGCGCATAAAAACTTCTCACTAAGCCCTGTTTGGTTGACCCATCTTCTTGCGGCACTTCACCATATTGCTGATAAAAAATATCTTGGTTTTTAAATTGAACATTTTCCTGATTTAGCGCCGCTCGTAAAGTACTCCGAGATTGCCAGTTCGCCGCAGGGACGATCGCCTCATTAAACACATAGGTTAGCCCCGTCACCATTAAGCTCAAAACCAACGCAGGTAAAACCAATCGATAGGCACTCACGCCACAACTGCGTAAAGCCGTAGTCTCGCCATCGCCAGACATCCGACTATAGGAGAGCAAGGTCGCCAAAAGCATTGACATCGGGAAGGAGTACACCATGAACCCAGGCACTTGATAGCCAAAAATCTGAAATGCTGTCCAAACGCTCAATCCTGCATCGGTAATTAAGCGAATTAGTTCAAATAGGGAGCCGATCGCCAAAATCACCGATGAAAAAGCGCCAACTCCAAATAAGAATGGGGTTAGCATCTGCGTAAACAAGTATCGATCCATGATCGAAAGTATGGGCAGCCATCCTAGGGACAGGTTGCCAACTTTTTTTCTTGTTTGAGTCGTTTGATAGGGAGCCATTGACTTTGCTAATGTTGCTGTCTTTGTAATGAACTAAAAATGAAACTTTTCACCAAGATAATATTTGCGAACGTCGGGATCATCGGCTAGTTCGCGGCTAGAGCCATCGGCAAAAACTTCACCCTCACGCATAATATAAGCGCGATCAGTAATTGTCAGTGTTTCACGGACATTATGGTCAGTGATCAAGATGCCCATATCGCGATCGCGGAGATTACTGATAATCGTCTGAATCTCACCAACCGCGATCGGATCGATCCCCGCAAAAGGCTCATCTAACAAAATGAACTTTGGCCCCTCTTCGCCCACAGCCAAAGCCCTAGCTATTTCTGTACGCCGCCGCTCTCCCCCCGACACTTGGATACCCATCGTATCAGCAATCTTGGTCAAGCGAAATTCTTCCAGCAAGGTTCTGAGGCGATGGAGCTGCTTGGACTTGGGGACATTGGTTTGCTGCATCACTAACAACAAGTTGTCGCGTACCGATAGCTGCCGAAAAATCGTCGCTTCCTGAGCCAGATACGCCATCCCCATTCTCGCCCTTTCATGGATTGGTAAACGAGTAATATCTTGTTTGTCGAGCCACACACTGCCACTGTCAGGTTTGACTAACCCCGTTGCCATGTAGAAAGAAGTGGTCTTACCAGCGCCATTGGGTCCCAGCAGACCAACGACCTCCCCCTGTTTGACAGTAAGGCTAACTTGCTGAACAACTTGCCGACCGTTGTAACTTTTACTAACGTTGTCAAGGGTAATTTGCATTGCTCAGATATGGATTAGTAAGGGTAATAATTATCAAAATAGATTTTTCAGCGCCTACGGCGCTGAAAAATCTATGGATTAGCAGGGCTATTGCGTTGCTTTTTAAAAGCGGGTTTAATCTGCTCTACGGGTGTCGCCGAGGTGGCAGGAGTATTGGCTAACTCCCGATCAGGAACCACATAGATCGTTTCCACTTGTTGATTGTTTTGGGGAGCCGCGAGAAATTTCCCTTCACTTACCAAATAAGTAATAGTTTGAGCTTTGATACTATTTACGCCCTCTTGAGTAACAGTCACATTTCCTGTTAAGACTACGCGCTGTTCTTTGGAAAAATATTGAGCTTGTTCGGCGATCGCATCAATTTGGCGGGCAGGATAGGTCATTTTGACATTGCCCGTTGCTGTAACGACTCCAGTGATTGAGTTAGCCTCTTGGACATCCGCCCGAATTGTCAGAGCGGTATTGGCATTTTGAGCTTGGGTTGAAGTTAAGTTGCTAGCCGCGATCGCAATTACAGGTATAGCGATTAAGAATAATTTGGCGATCGCTGATTTAGAAGCAGATCGAAAAAATGGGAACTTCATGGGTTTTGTACCTTGGCTTCATACAAATCTACAATGGCTGCGACCACTTCATCTATGGTTAGACCGTCAGTGTCTACTAAAGTTGCATCTTTAGCTTGGATTAGCGGCGCGTGTTCGCGGGTAGAGTCCTTGCGATCGCGCTCTTTGATGTCATGCTCCAGCACCTCAAGATCAGGCGCGACCTGTCCTTGAGCAATCAAATCCGCTTGGCGGCGCTTGGCTCTTTCAGTTGCCGAAGCAGTTAAAAATATTTTAATCTCGGCATCAGGAAATACATGAGTTCCGATGTCACGCCCTTCCATAACCACGCCGCCGCCCTGTCCAATCTGCTGCTGCTGCCTCACCAAAATTTTGCGTACCGCAGGCTGAGCCGCAATCAGCGATACATTGGCAGTGACATCGGGCGATCGGATTTCGGCGGTGACATCTTCACCATTGAGCAGCACTTGCAGAGGCTTTTCGGCATCCACTCTGGGAATTAACTGAATTTTTGATCTCGTCGCGATCGCCTGTATCTTTCCTTGATCGCGCAAATCTACACCTTCGCGCATCGCCGCAAGGGTAATACAGCGATACATCGCACCAGTATCTAGAGATAGCAGTCCTAACTTGTTAGCGACTAGCTTAGTAACGGTGGACTTGCCCGCACCTGCGGGGCCATCGATGGCAATGATCGGTTTTCGAGGAGTAATATTGTGACTCAGCAAAATGTTATCAATTAAGCGTGTATTTCCAATTCGAGCCGCGATCGCCAGCATCAATTCAGCTTGAGCCGTAATTTCAGTACAAGGCTGCAAGGTATTGGCTTCGACTAACTCCATATACTCTAGGACAATTTCTGGTCGCTTAGCCAGATAGTTAGCGGCGGTGGTAATAATTTCGGCGGGTTTTAAATCCTTGACTTTTTTAAATAATTGCTGCGCCTGTTGCAAGCTTTGATAAATATGCGGCGCAATTTGGCGATCGCTTTCTGACAGATATTGATTGCGAGAGCTATGGGCAAGTCCACTCGGTTCGCGTACCGTAGGACAGCCAATGATCTCCACAGGCAAGTTTAAGTCTTGCACCAAGCGGCGCATAATCGCCAATTGCTGACCATCTTTATTGCCAAAATAAGCGCGATCGGGCTGCACAATATTCAAAAGCTTAGTCACAATCGTGGCGACACCTTGAAAATGTCCACTGCGCGATCGCCCACATAAGCCGCTAGTCATTTCTATCGGTGGTATCACCTGTGTAATCGTGGGGTTAGTCACCCCCATTTCCAGAGCATTGGGCGCAAAAACGACATCCACCCCCACAGGCTGACAAATTTGTAAATCATTCTCTAAAGTGCGCGGATACTTTGCTAAATCCTCATTTGCGCCAAACTGGAGCGGATTGACAAAGATGCTCAAAACCACACAGGTATTTTCGACTCTGGCGCGTTCAATCAGGCTCAAATGGCCAATATGCAAGGCTCCCATCGTCGGCACAAGGGCAATACTTGCATCCTTGGATTTGGGCTTTAGGTAATCCCGTAAAGATGCGATCGTGGTTAATAGTTTTGCCAATCAACTAGCCTCAATAAAAGTGATGGCAACGCAGAGCGCCGCCATCACAATAAATCTAAAAGCTTTGCTTTGCAACGCTTTTACAGCTTTTGAGCGCGAAGCAATTATCGAACGAACCAATAACAAATTTGAAAGCGTTGCTTTGCAACGCTTTCAAATTTGTTATTGGTTCGGGTTTGAGCGCAAAGCGCTGTAGCTACTTATTTGCTAAGCACTTCCAGTCTGACTGGAGCCACTCCCGAAGAAATTAAACCAATCACATTCGCGGCAGCGGTGGAAATATCGATGATGCGATCGTGGGCATAGGGACCGCGATCATTGATGCGTACCACCACCGACTGACCGTTATCCATATTCATCACCCTGACCACAGTGCCGAAGGGTAAGCTAGGATGGGCGGCGGTCATGTCATTGGCATTGAAGATTTCGCCACTGGCGCTGTAGTTGCCATCAAAGCCAGGACCGTACCATGAAGCCATGCCAGACATCACGCCCACCACACGGTCATTTAAGGAATTGCTAAATACAGGAACAGGCTCGGCAAACACTTGGGGCTTAGGTGCGTCCAGCACATCAGAAACAGGGTTAGCGCCACCCAACAAACGGCGTAATAAATTAGCTGAATCTAGAACATCTCTAGTTTCGTTTTTTAGCGAATCAGAAAACAAAACTTGCTGATCGAACTTTAAAGTGGCGCGATCGCCAAACTTAATCACATAGTTGCCATTGCGCCAAGCAGGGATAATTTTACCTGCGTCTAAGCCATCACGACTTAATTGATTGATCAATGCAGCAGTTGCGGTAGCCCTTTCGACAGGATCGGGCGAAGTCAGCAAATGCTCGTAGTCATCACTATTCAATTTGTCCTTAACTTCAGAGCTAGATGGCAACTTGAAGGATTCAGAATTCTTTTTAATCAAGCCCTTACTATGACCCTGATCGTTGCCCTTGACTTTATCGTTGGTTAAAGAGTTTGATGAGTTGTCATCTACATTCGACTTTGTGGAGTCTTGGGATTCGATGTAAGTGACGACAGGAATACCGCGAACATAGACGGTGGCTGCGTTTTTGCCATCTAACTTATGAGTATAAATACGCGCCACAGAATCGCCTTTGCTTCTAACTAGAGACTGAGATCTGGTTTCACCGACCTTGAGAGAAGTTGATGGACTCGTTGATTTAATTTCTGTTTGAGTTCCTGTTTGAGCCTGTGCGCTATTGCTAGCAAGACTTGAGGCAATAGCAAGAGCCACTACTGATTTAGAAAGAGTGTAGCTCCAATTCCAATTATGCATAGGTAAAAGCAGAAAATGAAGATAAACGACAATTTTTCTATATGTAGAAATGTTTTAAAGCGCTTGCAACCTTTTCACTGAGCAACTTTGACAAACACTTCCAAAATAGTTGGAATCTGTTGCTTAGGAACAAAATTACTGAAGTTTCATTCCTGTAAGTTAGATTAACATGGTTATTCAAAATGACAATACTTTGAAGCTTAAACCTTTACTGGACAACATTTACAGACTTCTTTTCTCTTAAAAAATCGAAATTTTGCTTCTTTCTCATTAGGATTCTTTATAAAAATAGAACTCTGTGCTGCTAATCACAAAAAAATCTTGCTAAAAGTATGCCTTTAGACATAGGCGTTTTTACGCTCAATTAGCTTTAGTGTGCATGGCAATCCAATAAACCAGAAATATTCGGCTCTACATCTAATTCTGTTCGTATGCGATACCATTGTAAACCTTGTCAACAGATGATCCCAGAAAAAAATGTGTAAAAACCCAAGAAGTCATCCTTTTGACAGATACTAAAATCGAAATTATGTAAACTATTTATGATTGATTTGATGGATATGTTTGAAATCGATTAAATATACTTTTTTGTGTTCTAAAAACTCGTAACTATAGATAAATAAATAAAAAGCTAAGCAAAAGATTTATCTCTAAAGTATAAGAATTTCTAATCAAACATGACAAAATCCTATCTAAAACCCCAATAAATTTTCAAAGCGGCGCATCGTGCCGCTTTGAAAATTTATTGGATCGCATCATTTAGCTTGCCGCTGCGAAAACCCTCCAAATCTAGGGTAATGGAAGTGAATCCGTACTCCCTAAAGGCTTGGGTAAGCTCAGTCATCGGGATTTTGCTGATCAACTCGGTCAAGCGATCGCTTGCTACCTCAATCTTTGCCATGTCGCCCATAGAGCGTACTCGCAGATCTCCCGTCCAGCCGCGATCGCGCAAATATTGTTCAGCATTACCAACTCGCTGGAGCTTATCGAGGGTAATTTCTTCACCATAGGGAAATCGCGAGCTTAAACAGGGTTGTGAAGGTTTGTCCCACCAAGGCATTCCTAAATATTGCGATAACATTCTGACTTCTATTTTGCTAATGCCGACTTCGGCGAGGGGCGATCGCACACCGCGTTCTTGAGCCGCCTGAATTCCAGGGCGATAATCTTGAAGGTCATCGGCATTTAAGCCATCGACAACATAGCCATAACCCATCGTTTTGGCGAGAGGCTTGAGGGTATCGTGCAGTTCACTTTTACAGAAATAGCAGCGATTGATCGGGTTAGAGGTGTAATTTGGGTTGCTCATTTCAGCGGTCTGAACAATTTGATGCTTGATGCCAATAAAACTGGCTTGTACCTTAGCCGCCTCTAAGTCGGCGGGTAATAGAGATGGTGAACTAGCCGTGATTGCCAAGGCGCGATCGCTCAGCACATCAAAGGCAACTTTAGCGACAAGGGTGCTATCGATACCGCCCGAATAAGCGACAAGTACCTGTGACGACTCGTGGAAAATTTGTTTTAGTTGATCAAACTTATGAGATAGGTTGGCGTTTAACATAGGATTCTTGAATGAGTTGATATCATTATGAATGGTGGCACGGAGCGCCACCATTTACCCCAGAGGCGACCTATGCAAAATACCCGTCTTAGCACGATCATCAATACCAGAGCGGGTCAACTGTCGCAGTGGTCTCGCAATCCTTGGCGGCGTGTATCTCTAAATTTGATCGCGCTATTGGGAGGATTTTTTCTAGCGTCCGTAATTTCTACTGTTTCTGGGGCTAAATCAGAACAAGATGTGGTTGCGGCGGCGATTACCCTGTTATTTGTCGAGATTATCAATCTAGTTAATTATGGTTCGCGGCGATTAGTCGCGGATAACGGCGGTCAAGCGCCGCGACTTTTGACTATTGAGATTCTTAATTCAATCAAGATTGGTATGGTTTACGGCTTGTTTTTAGAAGCATTCAAGCTTGGCTCTTAAATTACAGAGCTTGGTGTGTGGCGGCGCAAAGCGCCGCCACACTGGAAATGACGCTAACCTAAAGTTCCCCGCCCGCGAAGCGGGCGGAACAACCTCTGGTTTTAATTGCGGCAATGGGTAATCTGATCGGCATAGTCCGCGATCGCCGTCGGCATCGAAGAACCAGTCAAAATAATATTTACCTTAGAAGCCCGATTTTCAAGAATTTCTAATAACTCTTGCTCGGTGACTAGCGATCGCTTAATTAGCAAATTCACTTCATCAATAATGATCAAACTCGCCTTAGCTGTGGCGATCGCGGTTTTGGCATATTCCCAAAGCTCTAATACTGCCAACTTCTCCACATCGGTTAGTTCTACATCATTCTTCGACAGATCGCGCTGGGCTTCACAGCGTAGCCATTCTAAGTTTTCCACTAACCTGCGAGGGTTGCTCAATCCTTGATTGATGCCTGTTTGAAAAAGCTGCACCAACAAAACCTGTGTCCCCTGACCCGCAACCCGTAACCCTTGGGCAAAGATATCTGCATAGAGAAAACGTTGCGGCGCAATGAAGACCTGTACGTTACCTTGGATTTGTTTCACTAGGGTTTGGGTTTGAGTGTGGGATTTGACATTGGTTTCGGTCTTAATAATTTGCGCCGCCATAAAGCAAGTCTAGTGTTCTAATTTGCACAAATTATCATAACAGACACTAGATATATAGCTACAGTCCTTTATGCCAATCAAAGATTAGGGCTGCGGCGCGAAGCGCCGCAGCCCTAATCTTTGATTGATTTTAATCGAGCGCAAGGCGTGGCACTGGTCAGTTAAGGCGTAGCGGCGGAACAACCTTCTGGGTTTGAGGTTTTAATTATTAGTAAATAATCTGTAAACTTACAGAGGCATCTACCTTCTGCTCACTGCCCAAAACTGGAATAGAATCGGCGACTTTTGACAAAGCTTCCATGCGTGGTTGAGGGGATGGATAGGCGATCGCGGAATCACTGATCTGGATTGACTTAATGGTTTTGGCTGTAAATCCGAGGGCATCTAAAACAGTTTTAGATTGAGATTGGGCATCTTTGATCGCGTCTTGCAAAGCCAATTGCCTTGCTGCATTGAGTTCGGCATCGGTAGCAATGAAGGTAACTTGCTCAATCTGATTTGCCCCTGACGCAACGGCGGCATCGAGGACAGTTCCCGCTTGGGCAAGGGATATCAAAAAGCTGACGCTGGTTTGCCCTGTAAAACCTTCTTGGGTTTGGCGATTGTTTTCATACACATATCTAGGATTGAGTTGAATTGTGGTGGTTTGCAGCTTTTCCACATTCAACTGCTGAAGTCTGGAGACGAGACTATTGGCTTGCCTAGCAACTTCGGTTTGAGTGGCGATCGCTGTTTTTCCTTCCACCCTGACCCCTACTTGGATTTTGGCTTTGGTGCTTTTGACAAAGCGCTCACCTCGACCTGTAACGGTGAGAACTCGTTCGCTTTTTTCGCTTTTGAGTTGTGCATAGGTTGATGGGTTTTCTTGGGCTTTGACGGAAGTGGCGATCGCGGGAATGCAGAAGGCGATGCTTAGAAAAAATGTAGTTAAGTGGCGCATCTGAGTTACAGAGTTCCTGACTGATAAGTGCATGGCTTGAAGATACCACCCCTCACGATGCGAAGTTGATCTGTTGCATTTTCAGAAACGGCTCCTGTGAGTTTAAATGAAGAAATAGCTCCGCTATTTCTTCATCAGTGCATCGTAAGTCTTCATTTGGTATTAAGCAAAAATTTGAAGGATTTACTCTATACTTTTTTCACTCATTTAATGAACTTTTTTTATGTACGATTGCATCGTTGTTGGGGCAGGACCCTCTGGCGGCTCAGCTTCCTATCATCTTGCCAAGGCGGGACGCGCGGTTTTGCTGCTTGAAAAAGAAAGCTTCCCGCGATACAAGCCCTGCGGCGGTGCATTATCGCCAATTGTGCAAGAATGGTTTGACTTTGACTTCTCGCCTGCCGTGTCGCTCAAGCTGAATAAAATCAACTACACATGGCAGCTAGGCGATCTCGAAGAGGTGGTATTAGGAACCAAAGAACCAGTGTGGATGGTGCGGCGCGAGATTTTTGATCCTTTTTTGGTGCAGCAAGCGCAAAAACTGGGTGCAGAATTTCGCGATCGCACTGCGGTCATCGGCATTGAATGGAAAGGCGATCGCTGGCTTGTCAAAACTACTGATAATGTTTTGGAAGCGCGGTATTTAGTCGCTGCGGATGGTGCAAAGGGCAGTATGTCCAAATGGTTGGGCTTTAAAGAACCAAAACGAAGAATGGGTGTGATGGTCGAGGTTAAGGCGGACTTGTCTCAGCGCCTTGATGAAAAACTATTTGCCGATAGTTTAAATTCTCATTTTGAATTTGGTTCGACTCAGAATGGATTTATTTGGAACTTCCCCAAGGCAGATGGTTATTCGATTGGTTCGACTACTTTTATGGGAAATGAGAAGCAGAACCTCTTCGACTCATGTGCAGATTATATCAAGCACATTGGTTTAGAAAACTCTGAAATGGTCAAGTCTGAACATCCAATCTGCCTATGGAATGGCAATCAAGCCCTTCATACTCAAAACGCGCTGCTAACAGGCGAAACCGCCTGTATTCTTGATCCTTTTACGGCAGAAGGGCTGCGTCCTTCCATTTATACAGGGATGTTGGCGGGGCAGGCGATTGATCAGGCGATCGCGGGTAATGCTGACGCGCTCAAGCAATATACGCTCACCGTTCAATTAGAATGGGGTGAAGATATGGTCTGGTCACAGAGAATTGCGGGAATGTTCTATCGTGTGCCGAGCTTTGCTTACAAGCTTGGTATGAAGCGCCCTAGCGCCACCCAACGCATGGGCAAGATTCTCTGTGGTGAGATGCGTTATCGCGATGTGGCGGCGGCGGCAATTAAGCGGCTCACCAAGGGGCTAATTCCTGGAATGAGTTAGGCTTGCTTCTTTCTTTTGAGTGGCGGCGCTCTGCGCCGCCACTTGTTTCCTTTTAACGGGCTGTGATCAAAATGCAAAACAAACCTTATCGATTTCTCTTTCTATCCACACCTGTAGGAGCGCTAGGTTCGGGCGTTGGTGGTGGTGTGGAACTCACATTACAAAACGCAGCAAAGGCGCTAATTGCTAGAGGGCATACGGTGGAAATAGTTGCTCCTGAAGGCTCTCAAACTAGTGTCACGAAGCTAACTCAAATCGCAGGAAATCCGCAAATATCCGCCCAAACTCAAGTGGGTGCAGATGTAGTTCTATTGCCACAAGATTCAGTCTTAGAGAATATGTGGAGTTACGCGAGAGCTTCGCAATCTCAATTTGATTTGATTTTCAACTTTGCCTATGACTGGCTGCCCCTTTACCTAACGCCATTTTTGCAAATTCCCATCGCCCATTGGATTAGTATGTCATCGCTCTCTCCTGTGATCGATGAAATGATCAGTAAAACAGTGGAGTTATGCCCCCATGCGATCGCGGTGAATACTCGCGCTTGTGCGGATACCTTTAGCGCAGGCGATCGCCTGATGATCATGGGCAAGGGTATTGATGTCAGTCAGTACCAATTTGTCGCTCAGCCTGATACGCCAAAGCTGGCGTGGGTCGGGCGCATTTCTCCTGAAAAGGGGCTAGAGGATGCCGCAAGTGCGGCGCAAAGTACAGGTTTGCCATTACATATCTTTGGATTGATTCAAGATCAAGTCTATTGGCAACAGATTCAAAAAGATTTTCCTAAAGCCGAACTCCATTATGAAGGATTTCTCTCCACTGATGCACTGCAAAGGAAGCTGGGACAATGTACGGCGCTATTGATGACACCAAGGTGGGTAGAGGCTTTTGGTAATGCGGCGATCGAAGCTTTTGCCTGTGGTGTTCCTGTTATTTCCTATCGTTCGGGAGGACTTACGGAAATTGTGCGCGATCGCCAAACAGGTTTTTTGGTAGATATGGGCGATGTTGATGGTTTGATTCTAGCGATTTCTCAATTGGATAAAATTAACCGCCTCGCCTGTCGTCAGCAATTAGAAGCCGAATATTCTTTAGAAGTATGGGGCGATCGCCTAGAAAAATGGTTTAACAACTTGATTGAAAACCAGTTAATCCCCCCAGAATAATTAGTTGTTCCGCCCGCGTAGCGGACGGAACAACCTGTTTGGTTTACTTGTTGAGAAATTAGGGTAATTACCGTACAATATTCATGTAAGGTTGATCCCAATCAAACCCAGAATAAATTCGAAAGCGTTGCAAAGCAACGCTTTCAAATTTATTCTGGGTTTGGGTTTTAATTCAAAAAAGTGTGACTACACTTTTTTGAATTGGTATAAGTAGCTAAGCATAAGTAACCTAAAAACCTCTGGTTTTTGGTTCTAATTATGTTGATCTCCTTAAAAGCGGGAAACGCCAGATTTAATCCGAATAAATTACTTAAGAACTTTAAAGTTATGCCTCGTGGTGGGAAGCGTGAAGGAGCTGGTCGTCCAGTGGGTAGTGGGAAATATGGCGAGTCAACTAAGGCGGTGCGCTTGCCCGTCAGTATCGCTGACGAAGTTTTAAAAGCGCTATCCCAAAATAATGCAGTCAAAATCGTTCAAGACTATAGTGAGTCCGCTAATTTGGCAGCTAGTGAGCCAGCAACTACAGTCGATTCAATTTTTAGGGCAGATACTCAAAAAAAACATCGAGTTCCCCTCTATCTCAATCCCATTGCCGCAGGGCTGCCCGTCACCACTGATGACGATGTGGAGAGCCGAATAGACCTCAATCATCACCTTGTCAAACATCCCGACTCAACTTTTTTGGTGCGTGTCGTTGGGGAATCAATGATAGATGTGGGTATTCATCCGCGCGACTTGCTGGTGGTTGATCGCGCCATAGAGGCAGTCAGTGGCAAGATTGTCATCGCTGTTGTAAACGGCGAGTTGACCGTAAAGCGATTGCGTGAGCATCGCAACAAGTTATGGCTAATGCCCGAAAATCCAGATTTTCAGCCCATAGAAGTTGATGAAAATGCTGACCTCCATATTTGGGGAGTAGTCACTAATGTGATTCATGCTTTATAACGCTGATTGTTGAAAAGCTAGCAACTCCCAAACCAAGAATAATTTTGAAAGCGTTGCTTCGCAACGCTTTCAAAATTATTCTTGGTTTGAGAGAATGGCGGCGCATCGCGCCGCCATTCTCTTTAATTACTTTTCAAGGTAACTTTCAAATTTGGCAATCCTTCTAGCTTTTCCTCGGGCTGGGTTGGTTCAGTCTGTGGCGCGAATATTATTAGCCCATTAGGAATGCATTTCACTTCTATGGGCGTGTGACCGATAATTTCTCCATCCAAAACTACCCGTTGGGGAGGGTCAGTTTTGACTTTAAAGCTCTTTGCCCGCAGGTAGCCAATATCAGGATGCCTCACCGCTTCACCGCTCAAAGCCGAAGTCAGTAACTCAAAGGAAGCCGCGATCGCTGTAGCTTTGGACTTAGTGGATATGATCGTCAAATCTAAAAGTCCATCATCAACTACCACCCCAGCCACCCCCTGCGCCAAAATTGAAGTAGGCGGAGCAGCATTGGCGATCGTCAGGGCAGCAGCCGTTACTGTAATGATCTTGTCTTCAGTTTCGATCTCAGCCTCAAACTGCTGCATTTTGCCCAACTGCTCAATGCCAGCCGCCACATAGGCTAGTATCCCTAGCCAGTTTTTAGCTTCTCGCCCTGCATTTTTGACCGTCTCCGCCTCAAAGCCAATGCCTGCGAGGAGTAGCATCGGCAGACCATTACAGATCGCGGCATCGACTATGCGCATGTGTCCCGCCAAAATGCTTTCACAGGCAGGAGCGATCGCGATCGGCAACCCTAAAGCATTCACAAATCCATTCGCCGTCCCCCGCGAGATGATCCCCAAGGGAATATCTTTACCGATTAAAGCATCGGCTACTGCTGAGATTGTGCCATCTCCACCAGAAGCAATTAGCGCCGTCACCCCACTTTCCATCGCTTTTTTGGCAAGTTCAGCCGCACTGATATCAGGGGTAGTCATTTGCACATCTAAGGCGATCGCTGGCTCCAAAATTGACCTAATCATTGCCAAGTCTTGTTCAGGATTCCCCTGCCCTGCAACTGGGTTAAAGATCAAACACATAGATTTTGCTGGCATTTTTCTTAACCCAATTTGTTATGGCTGTCGCCATCTATATTAGGACAAACCCAAAACCCCAGAAGGCGAATTGCGGTGCAACTCGCCTTCTGGGGTTGGGTTATAACAAGAGTAAGACTAAATAGCGCCTAGCGCTTTTAGTAAGGCAGCAAATTTAATTGTGGTTTCACTTTGTTCATTTTCAACTTGCGAGTCAGCCACAATTCCCGCACCAGCAAAAATTCTCGCCCGATCGCCTTGAATATATCCCGCCCGAATTCCCACCCCAAAAGTACCTTCACCATTGCCATTGAGCCAACCAATCGGAGCCGCATACCAACCGCGATCGCAGGCTTCCCATTGCTGCATAAAACGTACCGCCCGATCGCGTGGCACACCCCCAACAGCCGCCGTAGGGTGCAACTCCTGAAGAATATCGAGAACAATTAGCCAATCCGAAGTATTGAGCTGCGCTGTAATTGGTGTGTGCAGATGTTGCACATTGGAGAGTTTGAGCAGTCCTGTACTGCTCTGCGGATCAATTGCTGCGCCCATACCTTGCAAGCGATCGCAAATGGAACGAATCACAAAATTATGTTCTTGACGGTCTTTTTCACTATGGAGCAGGCGATCGCCCAGCAATATATCTTCGCGCACAGTTTTACCGCGCTCAATGGAACCAGCCAAGGCATCACTGCGAAGATACAGACATTCATCTTGGGTGTGGAACTGCAAAATAATTTCAGGAGTTGCGCCCAAGAAGGTCTTGTCCATACCGCAATCAAGCAAAAAAGAGATACATTCTGGATATTCGCACCGCAAAACATGAAGTACTTGAAATGGATCAAAATTGCGATCGGCAAAGACATCGATCGCCCTAGCTAAAACTACCTTTTGAAAATGATCTTGATTAATTAACCTCAAAGCTCGTTTCACAATCTCTGTCCAAATATGAGAACCCTGCACCTCAATAATTTTATTGACCTCATGCACTGTCGGCGCTTGATAATGCAAATTAACTTGTAAATGCGATCGCACCAATTCCATTTGCTCTAATATTTCATCAACATTATCTCTAGCCTGAACCATATAGTTGAGCGTTAGAGCAGAACGCTTTGAACTATGGCGAATCATCCATTTAGGAATAAAAAATAATAACGTGGGAAACTCTAAAGCTGTATGAGTTTCTGGCTGGGAGTCTTGGGCAAATGAATCATCACTGACATCGCGAGCATAAAAAGAAAAGGCTCCTAAAACATGAATCGACTTTTCTGATAGATTCAATTCCAAATTATCAGCAATTATGGAATGCCCTAAATGCTGACGGATAAATTGCTCAGCACAATCAAAGCGATCGCCTTGATCGTGATTAGGAATTAGCACAGAGGCAACAGCCCCAGCCGCCGCCAGCGTTAAGTCCGACTTAGGATGCTCCCAGTAAAATTGGGGTTCTTGCGCTTCGGATTTGCTTGCCAATAACAATAGTGGATTATGACATTCCCAAATTTGAGAATAGCTCAATAAAACTGGCGATCCTGTAATCTGCGCTTTGGCGATCGCTTTAACAATCCAATCGTGCAGAGATTTAGAATCAGGGCGGCTGTAGGTGATACTCTGACGAAGTTGCATCACTATATTTTATAGCAGCCGTCAGCACTGTTGATATCTGAATAAAATACAAAAATCAACGAAGGCTGCACTGATCATACTAGCCATTATTCCAAGCTGTGTCTGGGATTGCTTCATAGTTAATACTTTTTTGCTATAAATCAGTCTCCGTAAGCCCTGCATCTTTCATGATGCTTTTTAAAGTCCCAATTGGTAAATCTCGGTTGCCGTGAACGGGAATAGAGAGAATTGCGTCAACGCCCTGTTTGATGTAAATGTGATGACTGCCTGTAACTCTTTTTAACTCCCATCCTTGGCGCTCGATGATTTTGCAGAGCGTTTTGCCTGAGACTGATTTCATAGAGATAGCTCAACCAATTGCTTCTCTGTTAGGACTTACGCAAGAACCATAGGAATAGAAGGATGATTAAGCTGGCTCCGTAAATAATCAGATAAAAGTCCGCATTTGAGTTGGTAGATAGTTTTACCAGATTGAAAAGCTAAACGTTTAAGATGATGCCAAACAAGCATGGCACAAGCAATGTGATTACGCTGAATTCTGGATTTACGGCACTGGCAAGCCTCAATCCCCGTCAATTGCTTAATTTCCCGATGAAATTCCTCAATAATCCACCTGATGGAGCAAATAGCTTGTACTTCAGGGGTGTAGTCTTGATTTAAG
>MNZA01000244.1 GCA_001873375.1 Oscillatoriales cyanobacterium CG2_30_44_21 | reverse complement strand
GGGCTCAAACATTTTGTAACGCTTTTCCATCTCATCTACTATTTTTTCGAGATAGGCGATCGCCTCATCTGGTTGACTCATAATCGGCGCGATTAAATTGGCACAGTCTTTAAATTTAAGAAACGATACCCGCTTCGCATCACAAATTAATAGCTGTAGTTCGGCTGGCGATCGTTCCAGAAACAAGCTCAAGAGAAAAACTTGCAAGAATACTGACTTACCCGATCCTGTAGTTCCTGCACCCAAAACATGACAACTTTCAGGCTGAGAAAGGTCAATCGATACCAATTTATTATTAATGTCCACCCCGATCGCAGCCTCAAACTTTGCCGAGGGTTTCCAGTAATCAGCAAACTTTGCAGATTGCCTATCAGGTCGAGGGGTATCAATAGCGATCGCACCTTTGCTGATAGACATCACAGGGGGAACATCTAAACCTAACTCTAGTTGCAGCTCTAAGCCTGTGGATAGAACTTGTACGGCTTTGCAGTTGGCGGGTTTGACTAAAGTTCGGATGAAGGAAGGCGATCGCAGTTCCTGAACAAAGTCACACTCAAGTTTTAAGCCATAGAGAGCTTTAAGAACTGGGTGAGAGGGAATTGCTTTTTGTAATTCTGCTATTGCTACTTCTCTCTTAGGCGGTGCAAAGCTTGAGTCAAGATGTCTCGCATAACCTTTGATGGATTCATGATTGGTTGCGTGGCGATAATCTTCACCCCATTTCTGGAGCTTTTCTAGCTTGTAACTGGTAAGGAATAATCCACTAGCGATCGCAAGGTTAGATACTTTTAAGCTCCAGTGAGAAGGAAGTAAGCAAACCACACAGGCAGATATACCAAGAGCAAAAGTGGCAATGTTGCCGTACTTGGCAGTCCTACGCGATTCAATGACATAGGTTAATTGCGCGGGGTGAAAGTCTTTTGTAAGCATATTAAAAAGCCCTCATAGAGAGGGCGGGCTAGGTTATTTGTTGATTGTGCAAACTTGATAAACCAAGTCATTTAATGTCTTGTCATCCAGTCGCGATAAGACTGCGGGGTTTTGTTTTGTATCGGTACATAGAGCGTATTTAAGCTCTAGTTCAGAGCGCTTTGCGCTAAGCGGTCTAAGGTCTACTTGCTTTGGTATGGCGGCGATCGCTTCTCCAGAATCTTGCTTAGCAATTTGCTGTGATTCTAGTCGCTGCAAGTGGTAGCCAAGCAATGAACCAAGGGCAAGAAATATAGCACTTGGAATAAGTAAGAGCTTCACCATAGAGCAAACCATCCTTTGTTCCTGGTGTCATCGTCATCGTCATTTTTTGCATCAGATTCAATGCCGTCATCGTCTAGGTCATGCTCATCTGCATAGCGGCGACGCTCCCATGCATCTTGTGACTCTTCACTGTCGATGTCTTCAGTAATACCAGTGAGAGCAGTAAAAATAGCCTTAATCATGCTGCTTTGCCCTCATCGTCACGGCTTGGCAATGCAGACAATTCTGGGAATGGTGACAGATTGATCAGGGTGCTGTGGTTGCCACTGGTAAGCCAAGCAATAAAACGATGCTGTACTTTTTTGAACATGGCAGATCTAACTTTTGACCAATCCACAGAATCTAAAAGTGAATCTGCAATCTGCTCTTCAAGGTCAAAAGCGATCGCTTCAGATGTGAGTAATTCGGGCTGTATAGAAGTCTCTACAGCCTGTTTTTGTGGTTTTACTGCCATAATTGTTTAATCCTTGTTTTTTGATAGATAGGGGTAGAAGGCGATCGCTGTGTTTTCTAGGCAGTGCGATCGCCTTTAAATTTATAAAGAATCAGCAGGTTCAAATTGATTCCTGATGACGTGGGCAAGAACATCGATCCGCCTATCAGCTTCTGCAAAAATACTCGAAACTCGATCAAAGCATTTCCAATCAAAGAGTCTGGCTGGAGAGGTGGTCCAATTTTCGATCAGGTTATTGGCGATGACATAGCGCAAGTTTGCCAAAATATTACTTACGCGCTCACCTTCAAACTTGCGGTTAACCCTGCCTTCTTTAATGGCAAATCCGTTCGCAGCTATGCGCTCACTTAAATCAGAGAAATTGCGAATAATCATCTGAAGTGGAGCGATGATCCCAAGAAGCTGTGCTTCATGGTCCTCAGCCCAGATTAGATCATGGGCTTCTTCCAAAATTTGAAAAATATGCGCGAACTCTGCTGAGAGGCGCTCGATTTTTACTACTATTTCTTCCTGGCTCATGGGTTTTATCCGTAATTGGATTGTTGGGCGATCGC
Source organism: Oscillatoriales cyanobacterium CG2_30_44_21 (assembly GCA_001873375.1). GTDB lineage: Bacteria > Cyanobacteriota > Cyanobacteriia > Pseudanabaenales > Pseudanabaenaceae > Pseudanabaena. Next base: position 6,128 of record MNZA01000244.1, on the reverse strand, counting down.
ATTGGTGCGATCGCTTTTGTTGTTATAGCTGTATACTATCATCAAATGATTAAATGACGTATAAGCCCATGAATCAAATAATTATGCAATCATGTTCCTTAGTAGAAAATGCAGAACATGAAATGGCAAAAGCAAAATTACAAATCTTGATCGATGCCGATCTAAAAAAAATGATTGCCAAGCTTGCTATTGACAAGGAAACTTCTGTCACGAACTTAGTCGAACAAGCATTGATTAAGGAATATGGAAAGTTAGCGATCGCACCCATGGCAAAAACCCATGAGTGAATCAATCAAAGCAACCCGCGCTACTGTGGCGATCGGGGGGTTGAATGTTGATGCTTTCATGTTGCCTGATGGTAACTATCGGATGTCACTTAGCCAAGCTGCTGAATGTATCGGCAAACCTGCTAGAGGCACTTTCGATTTTTTGCAATCTAAGGCACTCAAACGCTTACTGGGAGAAGTTCAAGGCACTTTCGATTTTTTGCCTGATGAGTCTACCGATACCTATAATCCAGAAAATTTAACTGTCGATATAGGTGAAGGCGGATCTCAAGGTCAAACAAGAGTTAGAGGCTTACCTCTAGGGCTAGTTGCCCTGTATTGGGCTTGGGAAAGTTTTCGAGGTAATCGTTCAGCATTACTTTTGACAGTTTCCTTAACGACTGAATCTCTAGAGCGTAGGTTTGATAATGCCTTTGGTGTAATTCGCACTGAACAGGAGCGCAATGATCGGCTATCTCAACAAAATCAACAGCTAGAAAGAGACTTAGCCGTTTTAGGTGAAGGTTTTGCTTTAGATGACGATATTCGTAGAGAGCGAGATTATTACCTATCAGTGCTTAAACAAAATGGTATCGAGCCTTATGGTTTGCCGAGCAGTGATCACGCATGACTTCGGGGTTCGGGGTCAAATACCACGACTGACTTCGAGGTTGAAGGTCATTGAGCAAAAATTATGTGAGCACCAATGCTAGAAACAATAACAACTAGAAAATCAATTTTCTTGTCGCCAACCTACGAATGGCAGTACAAGGAAGCATCTCTAGGAAAGTATTTCGAGATGCTTATCAACGAAAAGACTGGAATCCCAAAAACTGATTTTGAGAAAAGATGCCTTTGGTATAGGGAGCAAGCTATTAGATCATTCGTTAAAGCTTCTTTTGCTACTTTCCCTTATACAAAACCGCGTGGCACAAAAACGCAGTTAGATGCAGAAGTTAAGTTGTGGAAATCAATTTACAGTCTGGCGCAATATTTAAAAGGATTCAATCATTGGGAGGAATCACCTGAATTAACTCTTTGTAACATTATTCAAGAATCTGCTCTAGTGCTTCTACCAATCTTTTTCTCTGGCGATAACGAAGGGAAACAAAGCGTCGATGACTGCATTTGTTTTTATCAAAAACAGAATATGAAATTGCAAGATTCCGAGTTTTTCTGTAATAACCCGTTTGATCAAAAAACTCCTTGGACAAGAGATTTTATTGATAAAGCAATGCACATTGCAAATCAAGACAAAAACTTCCGCAGCCAACATTATTTACCAGTAGTTCAGGCAAGGAAGGCACTCACCGCAGTAATAAAAAAAGAAAAAACTTGCTCTTTTACTGAGCAAGGTCGATTAAAAAGTGGGCGGAAAAGGACGAAAAATATATGATAATAATACGGGGTGCGCCCAGACACTATACAGTAAGCCAGTTTCGAGTTAATTCCTGCTTTGACTCACCTTCAACAAAACAGTGCTAATTTATTCGTATCAAAACAAAAAGAGCCACAAGCTCAATGCTCACGACTCTTTTGCTTAATACTTTCAAAAATCAAAGAAGTTTGCGAGACCGATTTTGATTGTTAAGTCCAACCACTCATACCAACCGCCAAAGCTACCTACGCAGGGGCAATGGACAGTAAAGGGAAACAAGTGGATTGCTGTTGCTGACAGCAGTCTGACAACAAATGTTGTCAAGAGCAGATCTGTTTTATGCTTCTATACTTTACACCAAAAAACTTTGAAATAAAGCACTTTTATCGAAAAGCGCTTTGCCTTTACTGCTAAATCCCCTTCTTAAAAGCTGAAAGCGGTTGACCATTTACCCAAAATAGTCAACCACCGATGTCTAAAAATCATTCTAACATTAAGACTCATCAGTCGCAACTTAAGATCTGTAAACAGGCAACGATCGCGCTTCGAGGCTATCAGCAATCATTAATCCGTCTGGTTTACGAGAAGTGGGACAAAGGATTACTTAAAATCCTGATGCAATTACCCACAGGTGGCGGCAAGACGATTATCTTGGCAGCGATCGCTAGAAACTTTTACCAAAGACAAGAGCCAATCTTAGTCATCGCGCACACCGAGGAGCTAATTTTTCAGCTTCGAGATGCCCTTGAGTCAGCTTGTGGGGTGATGGTTGGAGTAATCAAAGCAGGAGTAAAGGCAAATCCAGATCGGTTAATTCAAGTTGCCTCAGTGCAGACATTGCGTAACAGAGAGTTACCTCCTGCGGCATTGGTAATCATCGATGAAAGCCAACATGGGGTAAGTCCGACATATCGACAAATTATTGAGTCATACCAAGATAGCTACATCTTGGGAGTGACGGCGACACCGTGCCGAACCGATGGCAGTGGCTTCGATGATTTGTTTAACGCTTTGACATCCATCACAAATACCAGGGAACTGATTGAACAAGGTCATCTTTGCAATTACAAGTTAATTGCCGATCCTAATGCAATTAATACCAAAGGCATTGGAAGCACCGCAGGCGACTATAACAACCGTGAGTTAGCCGATTCCGTTGATGCTGTGGAACTGGCGGGGAACTTGATTGGGGCATATAAACTCCATGCGATCGGGAAGAAATGCGTGGTATTTGCGATTAATTGCAGTCATAGTCTGGCGATCGCGAAACGATATGCAGCCGAGGGCATACCCGCCGAACATCTTGACGGCGAAACACCTGAAGAAGAGCGTAAAGCCATCATTGAGCGATTCAGGACAGGTGAAACCCGTGTGCTATGCAATGTGAACATCGTCACCGAGGGCTTCAATCTGCCAGATATTGAAGTGGTTCAGGTTGCCCGTCCAACCAAATCGTTAAGCCTATGGCTACAAATGGTGGGACGTGGGTTGCGAACTGCTGAAGGTAAAGATGTTGCGCTGATTCTGGACCATACCGACAATTTTGCAAGGCTGGGTATGCCAGACGCGCCTCACATCTGGACATTGGAAGGTGTGACGATTGCTAAGGAGCGCTTAAAGCGAAACAGAAGGACGCATCTAGTCGAGCGGGATGAAACGGAAATCATTGAGACTGACGCGGTGGTGCTGCAAGAGGTGAAGGCGATCGATGTAGAGAAACTTCGGTTGGATCATGAGTTAAAGGAACTTGATCGACTATTCGAGATTGCTGCCCACAATCAATATCGACCTTCATGGGCAGCTTTTAAATTCTTGGAATTAAAACCTAGCTTGAACTCCCTCAAGGTTTGCGCCAAGAAACTTGGATATAAACCGAGTTGGGCAAAATACAAGTTCAAGGAAATTTCTGCCAATCTTCCTATTGAAGGGGAGGTTGCGTAATGAACTCCCTACAAGAATTTGAGCAAAAAACATACAAAGAATGGGTAGAGCAATCAGGCATAGACCCCGATCTCTATCGGTTAAATGTCGAGTGCGTACCTGATGAGATGCAAGGCTACGGCGGCGATGTCTCCAGACCTATAGAAGATGCACTGAACTGGAATCCGTCTAGATGGTCACTCAAGGGCAAACAGCGCAACTATGGCGCGATCATTAGTAGCTATGACGGATCTGTATTTCAGGTCAAGTTATCGAAACCAGTAACCAAAGACGGTAAAACCCGTAAGTATGAAACCCCGCTAGGAACATCAACAAAACTTTTTTATGCAACTATCACATTTAACACTTGGCTAAAAGTTACCAAACGTCAAAATGTTCATTGTGATACCGTATCAACATTTTTGTATAAATACTATTCAAAAAATTACTACCAAGATTTAACTACCGAAAATGTGACTACCGAGTTTAGTCCTGCTCAAATTTCGGCGGCGTTCTGGGAATGGGTACGAGTAAACAACATCCCGATCAAGTGGTGTGAGGGCGCTAAAAAGGCTTGCTGTCTTCTAAGTAATGGTTATGTAGCGATCGCCTTTAGCGGCGTTTCTAACGGCTACCGCACACCCAAAGACATATTAGGAAATAAGATCGGCAAGTCGTATCTAGTTGAGGATGTTGTCAAGTTTGTAAATGGCGATCGCATTCATGGCATTTGTTATGACTCTGACACCAAAGCCAAAACGATTCAGGGTGTTAATGCCAACACCAAAGCATTTGGGTCGCTGATTAATGCCAAGGCTAAAGAAGTATCCAAATCTAAGCATGATGTTGATGTTGTACGGGTGCTGTCATGGGAGCCAGAACTAGGTAAAGGAGTTGACGATCTAATAGTTGCCAACGGGATCGAAACTTTCGAGGCGATCGACAAAACATCAAAATCCTATACAGTTTGGAAACTGGAGACAGAGCGCAAACTAACCCATCCTGTAAGCCTTGCAGTATGTCGTAGGTACTTAGGTGAGATGAATATACCTAAATGGGCGCGATTAATCGTAATTAAGGCTGCAATGAATACGGGCAAAACTTACTCAATTGCCAATGCCGTCGAAGACAATATTGGCGATCATAATCATGTCACTTTCGTGATCACCCATAGGGATAATCTAGCTGTTGAGCTGGGCAATCGATTCGGACTTATTCACCGCAAGGATATTTCTAGCGACAATGAAGGCTCTCTATTTGGTTATGTGATGTGTGCTGACTCCGCACATAGTAAAGCCGATCCTAGTTTCAATCCTGACGACTACGCAGGGAAAACAATCACCGTCATCATTGACGAATGTGAGTCAGTTGCTTGGCACATTTTGGGCAGTGATACTGACATCAAAAAGAATAGGGTTGAAGTATTAGAAAACTTGTCAAAGCTTTTAGCAATGGCTTTAAGTGGCGATGGTCAAGTATTTTTAGCAGATGCTCATGTCAGCGATCGCTCCGTCAACTTCTTCCATCAACTAGCTTGTCAGTCCAAACCAGAATTAATCGAAATGGAGCCGTTTGTTATTGCCAATAGTTTTAAGTTTACTGACACCCCGTGGCGCGTTCATCCGTTTAGTTCTAAAGTTCCTAGCTTTTGGAAAAAGAGACTGGACACTTATTTAGAACACAAACCAGATGCAAAAACGTTAATACAGGTTGAGAGTCAAAAAATACACAGTAAATGGTCAACCCAGACCATCGAAAAGGATTTAAAAGCCAAATTTCCAGATAAACAAATTGTGCGCGTAGATTCCGACACCGTTAAGATTCCCGATCATCCTGCGTACAAGGCACATCAAAACTTTACTGAATTTTGCAAAAACTGGGATATTGTGATCTGCTCCAATGTCCTAGAAAGCGGTGTAAGTATTGACCTGAAAGGTCACTTTACCTCTGTTTGGGCTTGCATTTGGGGTGTCAGTTCACCACGTCAAGCTAACCAAATGCTCGCACGATTACGAGATCCTGTTGATCGCTATGTGTGGATTAATCCAAGAGCGATTAACCATGTTGGGAACGGCTCTGATAATGCTTATGCACTCCTAAAATCAACCGAAAACCAAACTAATGCAACTATCAAGGCATTGCAGCAAAACGGATTAGGAGACTTAGAAACCGAGGACGGGTGTTTAAACCTAGCACTCAAAACATGGGCTAGTTATGGCGCTGAGATTAACCACGATGGAAGAAATTTAGTTGTTTCGATTCTGGGAAACATCAAAGCAGATGGTCACACCGTTCTGGAGATTGACAACAAAACCGACAAAGATAAGTAGCTAGACAAAATTAATTACATAGTTTTGTCCAAATTCCCTAAGTACTTTTTCGACAGAATCCACTAAACTTTGCCAGCATTTATAAGCGCTAGGAGGCAACCATTCGTACTTAATAAAGCGCCCTAAGTACAGGACAAAAATTTAATGGAGTTAAAGAATGCTTCAGAATTAGCGTGAAGATCGAAGATGATATGCCGAAGGAAATCAAAACCAAGGCGAAAAATACTTTTAGGT
>MNZA01000246.1 GCA_001873375.1 Oscillatoriales cyanobacterium CG2_30_44_21 | reverse complement strand
GGTCTAGGCTGCTGTAAGAATTTTCAGTCACTTCAAATTCGATACTTAAATAAGTATCGACACCCTTTCGGTTGAGGCAACATTTTTTGCCAGCCTCAACACAGCCTTTAAACTTATGTTGATCGGCACGATGAACCCACTGCGTACAACCGTCAAGCCTGACGATCGCCTCGGCATCCAAATTGCCTAAGCGATCGCGATCGCGGCTAGCCCCAAAAAAGGTTTCGGCATTTTTAAGCCGATAGTTGATCATTTCAAGGCGATCGTTATTAAAAATTATCTGTAGAACCGCCGTGCGATAAGGATGGTGCAACTCAAAGTCATAGGCTTGTTCTAAAAATAGCCACACACCATCGGTAGTAATTGGGTTAGGTAACGGACGAATACCAACTCGAATATGGGCAAAAAAAGGTGGATTGGCGATCGCCTGTTCCCAGTTGCTATGGTCGCCCGCTAGCCATTTGGCAAGAATTTGCACATCAGAAGGGGTAGTAGTTATGGTCATAGATTCAACTTTACAGTGATTACTTTTTATAGATATAGCAAACCAAAACCCAATAAGCGAGTGGCGGCGCTTTGCGCCGCCACTCGCTTATTGGGTTTTGGTTTGCTATATCTATAAAAAGTAATCACTGTAAAGTTGAATCTATGACCATAACTACTACCCCTTCTGATGTGCAAATTCTTGCCAAATGGCTAGCGGGCGACCATAGCAACTGGGAACAGGCGATCGCCAATCCACCTTTTTTTGCCCATATTCGAGTTGGTATTCGTCCGTTACCTAACCCAATTACTACCGATGGTGTGTGGCTATTTTTAGAACAAGCCTATGACTTTGAGTTGCACCATCCTTATCGCACGGCGGTTCTACAGATAATTTTTAATAACGATCGCCTTGAAATGATCAACTATCGGCTTAAAAATGCCGAAACCTTTTTTGGGGCTAGCCGCGATCGCGATCGCTTAGGCAATTTGGATGCCGAGGCGATCGTCAGGCTTGACGGTTGTACGCAGTGGGTTCATCGTGCCGATCAACATAAGTTTAAAGGCTGTGTTGAGGCTGGCAAAAAATGTTGCCTCAACCGAAAGGGTGTCGATACTTATTTAAGTATCGAATTTGAAGTGACTGAAAATTCTTACAGCAGCCTAGACCGCGGCTATGACATCGTTACCGATGAGCGGGTGTGGGGATCGGTCGCTGGTGCTTTTGAATTTTCTAAAAAGACCAGTTACAGCGATGAAATTTAGCATTGCTTCGCAAAGCTTTCAAAAAGTATGAGACAGCGCGAAGCGCTGTCTCATACTTTTTGAAAAGGATCTACTCCTCAAGGTATAATACCCATCTGTTTGAGTCTCAAAAAAGGTGTAATTTGAAAGTCCTCGTGGTTGGCAGTGGCGGTCGAGAACACGCCCTAGCTTGGAAACTTCTACAATCTCCCCACATTGATCGCGTCTTTTGCATTCCTGGCAATGGTGGCACGGCGACTATGCCCAATTGTCAAAATGTTTCCCTAAGTATTGATGACTTTGAGGGAATGCTAAGGTTTGCCCAAGTTCAAGGGGTAGGATTTACGCTTGTTGGTCCCGAACTGCCCCTTGCGCTGGGAATTGTTGACTATTTTAAGGCTGCGGAAGTTCTGATCTTTGGGCCCACTCGAGAAGGCGCACAGATTGAAGCTAGCAAGTCTTGGGCAAAACATCTTATGCAGGAAGCCAATATTCCTACGGCTGCAAGTGCTACTTTTCAGGATATCGCATCAGCCCAAGCCTATGTGCAGGCGCAGGGAACACCGATTGTGATCAAGGCGGATGGCTTGGCTAGTGGTAAGGGTGTCACGGTGGCGATGACACTAAAGGAAGCGATGGAATCTCTTGATCGCATATTTGCAGGACAATTTGGGTCAGCCGGGGAAGTTGTGGTTATTGAAGAATTTATGGCGGGACAGGAGGTATCAGTACTTGCTGTCACCGATGGCAAAACTATCCGTCCCCTCAGTCCTGCTCAAGATCATAAGCGCCTAGGAGATGGGGATACGGGGCCGAATACTGGTGGGATGGGAGCCTATGCGCCCGCACCGATCGCCACTCCTGAGTTGATGGCAAAAGTCCAATCTCAAATATTAGAACCTGCGATCGCCGCTCTCAGAGCAAGAGGTATTGACTATCGCGGCTGTTTATATGCGGGGCTAATGATTACGCCAGAGGGAGAACCCCAAGTGGTGGAATTTAATTGTCGATTTGGTGATCCTGAGACTCAAGCTGTCTTACCGTTGCTGGACACCAATCTTGATGAATTGTTAATGGCTTGTGTGCAAGGAAAACTTGCCGAATTTCCAGAAATTAAGTGGAAAGCTCAAGCTTCTGTATGTGTGGTGTTAGCCGCAGGTGGCTACCCTGACAAAGTAGAAACAGGGCATTTTGTGACAGGTATTGGCAAAGCGGAGGACTCAGGAGCTTTTGTCTTTCAATCGGGAACTAAGCTTAAGAATAATGCTTTGGTCACTAATGGCGGTCGAGTCCTTGGTGTGACGGCGCTTGGTGATGAAATCAGTCAGGCGATCGCCAATGTCTACAATGCGATCGAGTTTATTACCTACGACAGTATGTATTACCGCAAAGACATCGCTAGTAAAGCGGTGTAAGGGAATTAAGTTTTTATATTGCTTTACAACGGCATTGTAAAAATTTAGATTTTTTCTTAGTCTATGACAATAGGAGTTCTGTGTTAGCGTCATGCGATAGTTCTTCAGATTATTAGCGCCCTTGGGCGCTAATAATCTGAGAATTTGCCGTTACATTAAATGAGCCATATGAAATATCTCAAAGACTTAATCTCCAGTGCTTTTCGCCATTTGGTGCGTAGACCAGCGACCTTGATGATTTTGCTGGGCGCGATCGCGTCAGGAAGTATCGCAAAACCGAGTGAAGCTGCCGAAACTGTTAACTTCCGATTTAGTGTTTTTGAAGTTTCCATATCGGTTGATGACTTAGAGATATTCTCAAAAACTGGAGAATTAAGGGGAGCTTTGGATATGGCTTCCCGCTATATTTCTGCTTCCGACTTGGCAAACTTTCAACGAATTCTAACAGAAAGAGCGGACGTTCCGATTACGGTGCTTTCGAGATTTCTCTATACTTCGCAAGGCGAAAGAATGCTCGATATTTTAGGCGAATACATTAATACGGGACCAAATCTGTCAGGCAATCGAGCCATTCGCGCCGCCGCTGTTTTAGCGACAGCCGATAAACAGAATGGACTTTCGCTGCTAAATTTCTTACGCAAATTCCCCACATCCGATATCTATTTTGATATTCAATCAGGCTTGCAAACAGTGAGCGAACTGAGTGATTTAGTTCAAAGCACCCAAAAGATTGTGGCTACAGTCAATGCCGAAGCCAGTCGGCAAGCGCTTGCCAATCCCCAAAATACTTCTGCTCCCCAGCTAGCCGACCTAAGGATAAAAGGCGATCGCCAATGGGAACGTTACAGCTTCAATGCTCCTGCATTAAACAGTAAATATGAGATTCCATTTTATTTATTTGTTCCCAAACCAAATAATGCCAATCTCAGAGCCAAATCAATTCCTGCGATTATTATTTACCCAGGATTGATTTCCGCCCGTGAGCCTTTACTTTATCTCGCTGAACATCTTGCCTCCTATGGATTTGCCGTAATTTTGACAGTTTCTCCAAATAGTAGTATTGACCAATTGGACAAACTAATAGTGGGACTAGCCAGTGAAATTGCGCCGCCTCAGAGTTTTGTAGAGCGCCCTCAAGATATCTCCGCAGTTCTTGACTATGTGGAGAAGTTGCCTTCTATCAATAACACTGGTGGTCAGGATATCAATTGGAATAACGTGGGCATAGTTGGACATTCCTTTGGTGGTTATGCCGCTTTAGCTCTGGTTAGTGATGCTCAACTTCAGTTTGCGGATTTGGCTAAGGTCTGTCAAGCTAAAAATGAATGGAATCCTTCGTTACTATTGCAATGTGTCGCCTTAGGATTACCAAATCAAACTTATAAGTTAGGTGATCCACGAATTAAGTCGGCGATCGCGGTTAGCCCTGTGACCAGTTATGTATTAGGAAAAGCGGCCCTAAGCAAGATCAAGGTTCCAGTGGCAATTATGGGCAGTTCGGATGACACCTTTGCGCCTGTGGTCTCTGAACAAATTATTCCATTTACTTGGCTAACTAATGAGAATCGTTATTTAGTTTTATTGAATCGAGCGGGACATACAGCCGTAACTGCGATCACATCTAGCGATCGCCTTGCTCCTGAAGTGAGCAATATATTGGCGGGTTCCAATCCCATCGCTTCACAGAACTATCTCAAGTTATTGAGTGTTGCTTTCTTTAAGAAGCATTTACTTCAGGACTCTCTTTATGACCGATATCTCACTCCTGCATATTTTGATAGTATTTCAGCTAGAAGCGCTCAAGTGAGTCTATTGCGATCACTGAGTATTGATAAGGTTCAATGAGGTCAGCCTCATAGATAAACCGAAAACTCAAAAGTTTGTGCCGCCCGCGTAGCGGGCGACATAAACTCTGGTTTCAGATTTTAATTAAGCTGAGCTATTTATAATCTGCTCTACGGATAAATATTCAATGTGAGAACTACATTCTTTAGCGATCGCCTGTAAAGTTTGCATAGCGGAAATCACCATGCGAGTGAGAAATTTCTCATGACCAGATAGATTTGCCGATGTAACTTGATCCTGACGATCATCTTCAAAGTCCAAGTCGGGCTGTGATGAATCCCACTTCAAGAAAGCCGCATCTTCACCCAGTTCTTTTCGTTTCACAGAATCTTTTTCGATCCACTGCACAATTTGCTCAGGCGTGAGCTCTTCCCCATGAACTTGTAAATCTTCAGCAATTTTGATAATGATCCGCAGAGCCGAAACAGTGATCCGAGCCATGAACTTCTCCATAGGAGAAAGCGTGGTTCTATCGATCTGTTGAGCTTCGTCCAGAGTCAGGAACTGGATCGAGTCTTGGTTTGCCGCCATAAGGAATTCACTATTAGTATTATTCGGAGAAATTTTTGAAGCGCGGCTCTGCCGCGCTTCAAAAATTTCTCTGGGATTTAAGTAAGCGCAAAGCGCTGCAAAGCAAATAGAAAATTCTTAACAGGGTTGCGAGGCAATGCTATTGAGACTTTTTCTTCAAAATAGTAATGGCGGCGCATTGCGCCGCCATTACTATCTTGTAACTGAGCGCGATGCTCTGAAGTTTAGCCGATGATTTGCAAGAAACCTTTTCCAGTTGCTAGCTCGATCACGATGAGGGCAACAAACCCTAACATAGCTAGGCGACCATTGATTAGCTCAGCATAGGCTGTAAATCCAAAGCGGCTTTCCCCTTGCTCAACATACATTTTAGGTTCGATCGCCCAGTTGTTCAAGATTCCGCGATCATCTTTGGTGAAGGCTGTACGCGCTTTGGTGGCTTGCTCTGTCATTGTTTCTTACCTTTTTATATTTTTATTTTTTATAGATATATACAGCAATCAACTTTTCGCTTATTTGTTCCATCTCAAAAAGAACTTTGTTAACAAGAACTTGTTGCTACATAAATCTTAATGGTTACACAACTATAGCGGCTCATATCAAAAATATGCAAATGTCAAAGGGTGGAGATTGCGATCACTGGTAGCACAAACTCCAAAAGTTAGCGGTGCGCCGCACCGCTAACTTTTGGGTGGGAAGGGAGTAAGATTTTTGAGTGGTGCAAAGCGCCATTCAAAAATCTTGTACCAAATCTCTCATTTATGCCCCATTTCACCCACCTGTTTGAGCAATGGCAGTCAACTCTCAACTGGTTCCCAGATTCTAGCCAAATTGCCCAATTTGAAAAGCTGTACGAACTTGTTTTAGAAGGTAACAGTAAGCAAAATCTGACCAGAATTACAAATGTCGATGATTTCTGGGAAAAACATCTGTGGGATTCATTGCGGGGCGTATTTGCCTTTTGGGATCAGGATAAAGTCAAACTGGTTGACATCGGAACAGGGGCGGGGTTTCCTGGGCTACCGATCGCGATCGCCAAACCATCATGGCAAGTCACCTTAATTGACAGCAAGCAAAAAAAGGTTACCTTTGTCGAAGAAAGCATTCAAACTCTGCAACTATCGAATGCGATCGCTGAATGGGGACGCGGCGAAGACATCAATCAGCTATCAGCCCATCGCAAAAAGTACGACCTAGCCGTGGTGAGAGCGGTGGGCAAGCCAGGTATTTGTGCTAGTTACGCACTGCCTTTTCTCAAGAAAAGTGGTACGGCAGTCTTGTATCGCGGTCAATGGCTGCCTGAAGAAAGTGAGCAGCTAGATATGTTTTGCGAACAAGAGGGTTTGCAAATCGTTAAGCAAGATCGTTTTCAAACGCCGCTCACCGCAGGAGTGAGGCACAGTGTTTATCTTTCACCCCGATCAACTTCCATCTCAAACTCATAGGGAGAGGCAAAGTTAGAAGAATCGTAGACAAATCTAATAACTTCATCTTCAAGTCGGTGAATGTGATGAATCTCTATGGCATTGGCAAATTTCAAAGCCGATAAATATCCATCTAGAAATAGCCTCATTTCGTCAGTCGTGCGATAACCACGTTCTGACATTTCGACTAGGGAGTCCGTGATCTTTTGATAATGACGAATGGCGATCGCGTCTTGAAGCATAGGTCAAGCTGGAATGACTATTGTCGATGAGTGAACTGAGCTATCGGTAATAAATAGTTTTCCCTACGATCTTGGTGAGCGCTCACCAGTTAAGCAAAGTCAACTTTTACTCTTTAAGCCCCACGATTCTAACATTTTGAAAAAGCGGAGGGGGTACGTACAAAGCCGTTTTAAAATCTTTGTGGACGCAACCCAAGCCCAAAAGAAGAATAGCGGCGCTTTGCGCCGCTATTCTTCTGAGTATTCGTATATTGGGAGTACGTCTTGCCAACTTGAGCAAACTCCCTGTTGCCATCGGTCATGGGCGATCGCCAGTAAGCTCTCACCTAGAGATTGAGGTAGCCCTGTTTGTTGCGACCAAGAGACGATGGCTTCACAGTCAACTCCATAGACAGGGATATTAAGCTGTTCGCTCAATGTCCGCGCCACTACTACGCCGATCCTTGTGCCAGTAAAGCTGCCGATACCAGTAGCGATCGCTAAAAATACTAAGTCGTCCCAAGCAATAGGATTTGTTGAATCAGCCATAAACAAAATTAAGCAGTCATGTAACCTTGCAGATAATTCTCTGCCTAGTTCCCATGACCGCTGTCTGTGAAGAATATAAGTGGGAGAGTCTTGAACAACCTCGGCGATCGTTAACTCTAACTTTGTCGTTGTTGTATGTAAGGCAAGAGCAAAACCTGTAGTCATCATTTATCTTTAGCTAAACTTATACCAAAAAAGGTTTTAAAAGTGTTGTAAATCAATACTTTTAAAACCTTTATATGGTTTGTTTGTTAGCTGTCACTAAAATTTGCCTGAGCCAGTATCGGCTGCACCAGTGTCAGCAGCGCCAGTATCGGCTGCACCGTTAGATTCAGAATCTTCAGGATCGTTATAATTGCCCATTGGTCTTCTACGCCCAAAGCGTCCCATGGGAGTGCGCTTACGGAACTTACGCGCGTATGCTTGGTTACGAAGAGCTTTTTCTTTTTTCTGATTGCGGCGCTTAGCCATGTTAACCCGTTATACCCCTTAGAGATTTTTTTGATGTTAGATTGTTTAAACTAACATGAAATGGGGACATCGAAAAGTCAAAGTTCTTTAGATTTGTAATTCTCATTTTGAGCTTCCATAGATACGATTTGCCTGTTCGACCGATATCCAAGGTGGTAGATCACCCACCTGCTGCTGATAGCTTGGATAAAAATGCTGATCATGGGGTGCGACAGTCGGCGTGCTAGCTTGAATAAACTGCGTATCATTTGCTTCTAAGCTACTAGCAAATAGCGCATGGGGCGGAACGAAGTCATCAGCAATCGGATCATATGCAAGGATTTCAGCCGACTCAATATCATAAATCCACCCATAGATCGTCATTTTATTTTGATGCATTTTAGAACGAATGACTGGATAAGTTTTAAGATTTTCAATTTGAGTAATTACGTTCTCAGCGATCGTAATTGCCAAACGTTTTTCGCCTTTGATCGTTGGAAAGTTTTCATGAATTAGCCGACGAGTTGCCTCCGCGTGTTGCAGCCATTCATGGACTAGAGGCATTTCAATCTTGAGTCTCTCTAAATTAAGCAATCCTTTCATTGCGCCGCAGTTAGAATGTCCGCAGACAATTATCTGCTCAATGCCAAGAGCGTGAACCGCGTATTCGATCGCCGCGCCCTCGCCACCATTAGCAGCACCGAAAGGCGGCACAATATTTCCTGCATTGCGGACGATAAATAATTCACCCACTCCCGAGTGTGTAATTAAATGTGGAACAATCCGTGAATCAGAACAGCTAATAAATAAAATTCTTGGTTTTTGACCGTTGGCAAGCTCTTCAAATATTTCTTGATTTTCTGGAAAATAAGAAGACTGAAACTTATGCAACCCTTTGAGTAGTTTCTTCATTTGTTGTTCAATTGCTAATTAGCTGTAGAGACTATACAGTGCTTTGCGATGACTTAAAACCCAGAAGTGTTGAATCAGACATGAAGTTATCCTAAAAGCAGATACACTACTCATCTAAAAAGCACGATTTCAGCTTAAAGTCACCATTTTCCTAAACCAATGTACATAACTGATATTCTCACTCATGAATGCTTGTAAATACCTCAGTTTATCTAACATCTTGCAGCCAAACTCTTTTGGTATCTCTACTAGCTCTAATAAAATATATGCTATCAAGCAAGT
>MNZA01000185.1 GCA_001873375.1 Oscillatoriales cyanobacterium CG2_30_44_21 | reverse complement strand
TATCGCTGGCGAGCGGATTGTGTTTCATCTTTCCCTCGCTTTATTACCTCTGAGCCTTTACATTTTGGACAGCAAACTCCTGTTATCCATCTCATTTGACGCACTGTTTCGTAGCATTTTGCGTCATCGATTAAATGTGTTAAGTTTATGCTCAGCATAGCGATCATCGCTTATAGATTTCCATACAATATTACCAATTTCTTCTTTTGACTCACCTCCCCGAAACACCTATTGAGCCTTTGGTTTTATATAGCTACAGAACCCAAGAATTGCTGGCGGCGCTCCGCGCCGCCAGCAATTCTTGGGTTTTATGTTCTAGTACACTTAGCGATAGCTATATATCGAAAAATGGCGTGAGAGGGCTGTGAGTAATAATCTCAATACATACGATCGCATTTATGAAGTCGTGAAGAAAATCCCCAAGGGTTATGTGGCTACCTATGGACAGATTGCCGAACTGTCAAATCTGGCGGGAAAGGCTCGCGTGGTGGGTTATGCGCTCTATCGAGTTGATATGCAAAGTTTAGATATTCCTTGGCAAAGAGTGGTTAATGCCAAAGGCGAAGTTTCCCTGTCACCTTTACGATTTGGGACAGACCATTTACAGCGATCGCTACTCGAAGGAGAAGGGATAATTTTTGACAGCAACGGTAAAATTGACCTACGCAAATATCTATGGCGACCAGTAGCAGAGACTCATTGAATAATATGACCACGGCAACCCTACTTATTTCCTGCCCCGACCAAAAGGGTTTAGTAGCCAAAATTTCTGATTGGGTGTTTTCCCACGGTGGGAATATCCTGCACGCTGACCAGCACGCTGATAGTAGCGCCGAACTTTTTTTGATGCGTGTGGAATGGCAGCTAGCTGGCTTTGATATTGAGCGCGATCAGATTGCGCTCAATTTTGCCAAATTGGCGATCGCCGATGATGCCAAATGGAGTATTCATTTCGCCGATTACGTTCCTCGTATCGCCATTTTTGTGTCTAAACAGGATCACTGCCTCTATGACTTAATTCTGAGGCAGCGATCGCAAGAATTAGCCGCCACAATTTCGGTAGTGATCAGTAATCATCCTGATTTAGAAAAAGTCGCTCATAACTTTGACATTAATTATCACCATATCGAGATTAGTCGCGAGCATAAGTTGCAGCAAGAACAGCAGCAGCTCGCATTGCTTAGGCAATACCAAATTGATTTGGTGGTTTTGGCTAAATATATGCAGGTTTTAAGCCCAGAGTTTCTATCTGAGTTTTCCCAAGTGATCAATATCCATCATTCATTTTTACCCGCCTTTGCAGGAGCGAATCCTTACCACCGAGCTTACAAGCGCGGTGTCAAGCTCATCGGCGCAACTGCTCACTATGTCACCGATGAGCTAGATGAAGGTCCAATTATTGAGCAAGATGTGATCAGAGTTTCCCATCGGGACTCTGTGACCGATCTGATCCGTAAAGGTAAGGATCTCGAACGAATTGTTCTGGCTAGAGCCGTTAGACAGCATTTACAGAATAGGGTTTTAGTCTATGGCGCATTGGCTAACTCAAATCTTGGCTTACGAACAGTAGTCTTCGACTAGAACCCAATTTTTAATGACGAATCTGCGCCATTAAAAATTGGGTTTCAGCGCTTTGCGCTTAATTCTAGCCCCAGATGTAAAACCTGTGGCGCGTGCGCCACAGGTTTTACATCTGGGCTTTAATTCGCTAGAAGATAGAGCTGGTATAGCGGTTTCATGCTATAGGTAGTAACTAATAGTTTACATATACACTTTTTAAGATTATGTCCCTAACCCCAGAGTCAGAGTCGTCTCGTGGGAAAAATAAAGCTTCCTCGAAAAGTTTTGAGGCTATGCGAAAGTTTTCCGAGAAGTATGCTAAAAATACTGGCACATTTTTTTGTGTAGATCCGAGCGTGACTAACGCTGTCATTGAAGGCTTAGCCAAGCATAAAGAAGAGCTAGGATCGCCACTATGCCCCTGTCGCTACTATGAAGACAAGGAAGCAGAAGTTAAAGATACCTATTGGAATTGTCCTTGTGTGCCAATGCGTGAGCGCAAGGAATGTCACTGTATGCTTTTCCTTACGGAAGATAATCCTTTTGTCGGTACAAAACAGGAACTTGAAGTCGTAGATATTGTTTACGATGCCTAATTGTGCTTACGGCACTTTGCGCTCAAATCCAAGCCAAAAGGAACTTTAAAAGCGTTGCTTTGCAACGCTTTTAAAGTTCCTTTCAGTTTAACCATGCTGAATCTTAAACCTTAAAATTAAGAGATTCAGCGTGAGCGTAATGGCGTTGGCAATGATAATTGGCGCGGCTTTGACTATTACTCCGTAAACGAGCCATAGGGTCACTCCCACAATAAAAGTGATTAACATTGGCAAAGATATATCTTTAGTTGATTGCGATCGCCAGACCTTTAGCACTTGGGGCAGAAAAGCCGTTGTTGTCAAAAAAGCCGCCGCAAATCCCAAAATATCGATAAAGTTCATTTGCCACAGTTCCATATTGTTCAAGACTCAGACCCAAGAAACGAGTGGCGGCGCTAAGCGCCGCCACTCGTTTCTTGGGTTTTAAGTAAAGAAATGACGTAGTCATTTCTTTACTTGATATTAAGGAGCTATAGCTATATTACGCAGAATGGGCGCTGACGGTTGGTTTTTCCCAGCAGACAGTTCCACACCTAGCCAATTCCAGCGCTCTTGCCAATTCTTGCTCTAAGTTCTGCCATCTTATTTCTTTAAATAGCAATTTACTAAGCTTACTCAAGGCTTGTTCGCGCTCGTGGCGAATTTTATAGAACATGAGGGGATTAATTCTTTGATAGTTGGCGTTACGGGTTTCTAGCATCGCCTCATGAACAATAATCGCTAGCTCCGAACCAATATTTAACTGAGCATATTGCCGTAAATGTCCTAAGCCTAAGCTGGAAGTAGCATATAGCGGCGGCAGTCGATTTAAAGTACGAGCCAGCACATCTTCTAGGCGGATAAACCTGAGTTCGCCTTGGGGAAAGCTTTGGGCGCGGTTCTGCGCCATGCGAATGACTAAGCGTTCTAAAGAATGCACAATATGATTACTTTCAGTCATATAGATTTCATATTCTTTTTTCTTGAGTTCACTTATCACAGGAGCAGCGGGAGCAGACTTGCGGAGATACATTTGGGCATTGCTTTGTCGCATTCCCAAATTGCCATATTTATTGCTGTATTTGGAGTTGCCAGAGTTGTATCTTGCGATCGCCCCTTCCAGTTCTTTTTCGACCACTGTGGGCAAGTCAAACCAAGTTAAGTGGCGTGAATTTAAAATTTCGCGAACACCCATTAGCGCGAAAGGGGCATTGGCTAGCTCGATAGAATCGAGTGGCTCGGGCTGTCTGAGAGGATCACGCCTTACCCCGATTAGGGACTGGCGCACGATTTTCACAATTTGATCTTGGAGTTTGATGCATTCTTGACGTTTGACTTGTAACTCAAAATCTGTGGACGCAAACTTAGGCGGCAGCCTATTTAGAGCATAGGCTGTCACTTCGTCGGGATTATATTTATGTTTTATCCCTGCTCCTAATCCATCGATTTGAGCATGGGCTTCTCTATAAACATACTCAATTAAGACATTGCGACAAGATTCCATTTGACCAGCAACCAAAGGATACGAATACTGGATCTATGCGCTGATGATGTTTTTCTGCCGAAGGTGGAAGAACATCATCAGCATATGAAAGGCTTTACTTACAGGGCTTTGCGCTCAAATCCGAATCAAGAATAATTTTGAAAGCGTTGCTTCGCAACGCTTTCAAAATTATTCTTGTGGTTCGTTATTGTTGGCAACTGATGTATTTTGAGATAGTCAGAACCAAAGGTTCTGACTATCTCAAAAGTGAGTTTACTACGAATGCAGAATTGTCGATCGCAGTATATTTTCGGCTTTTAGTAGATAGCAAGTCCCCCCTGCATCGCTAACGTACCCTTTCACATATGGTTTTATAACCAAAGGAAAGTTGTTCACATTAGTTTGAAGGTCACGCTCAGTTACTCGCTTGACTCCATGTATTTTGGGGACAACTAGGGCTAGGGCTAGGGGCTGAGCAGATAACAGGATCACTTCATAGAGCAGGATATTTTGATCAAGGGGCTGTAACCCCATCATCATCGCTAAGTCCACAGCCCAGTAGACGCGGCGGCGGCGGCTGACAATCCCTAAAACACAGGACGGCTTGTTGGGGACGGGCGTGATCAGTCCTCCCTTGACCGTCAAAACTTCTTGGGCAAATTCACTTTCGATTAGCCCAGTGGTGTGAGCATCGATCGCAAATTTCAAGTAAGCGTCTCCGATAGAGCCTGCCTTTGTCTCTGAGTTTTGACTGGCTTGAAGGCGATCAGTACTCTCTGCAAATGTATACATTAGCCTTGTTAACTTGAGTGACCATAAAGCTTATGTATACCGACTAATTGGATCTACTGTAAACAGCATGAATGCTGATGTTTATTATGCTTTTACAAAGCATAAAAAGGCACAATTAAATATAAAACCCAAAAGGCTGATTATCAGCCTTTTGGGTTTTATATTTAATTGTGCTTTGCGCCGCCATTCGCCTTTTGGGTTATAAAAAAAGCCTTAAAAGTGATGCTTTGCATCACTTTTAAGGCTTTTTTATGGTTTGGATTTAAGCGATCGCCAAAGACTCTTCGAGCAAATGCTCAACACTCGACAGTTGATATTCTCCAAAGACTTCGCAGGAGTTATTGGGGCTTTCGATGAGCTTGATGCTGTGCAGCTTCGCGCCAATGTCGCGAATGGGTTGGGTTAATACCTTTTGAATATAAACCGCAATATTTTCAGCCGTTGGCACGACTTCTGCAAAGTAAGGAATATCTTTATTTAAAAAAGTGTGATCCATTGGATCAAGTACATATTCATTAAGGGCTTTTTGAAAGTCGGCTAGGTCGGCGATCATGCCCGTGCGATCGTTGATTTCTCCAGAAATGGAGACTTCGAGGTGGTAGTTATGTCCGTGACCATTGACGCGAGCGCATTTGCCATAGATGGCGCTGTTCTCTTCGAGGGAGAGGCTATCGAGGGCGAGGCGATGGGCGGCGGAAAAGTGGGTGCTAATGGTTAGGTTTGCTTGCATATCGTTACCTTGGTAATCGGACCAGAGTTCAGGATGTTCATATAAACGGATGTTGACCAGTGGTAAATGTGGCTCTAAGCGCTGCCAAATTACACGCGCTATATTTTCGGTGGTGGGTAAGGTTTTTTGAAATTCTTCCCATGCTTGGTTGAGATAGGAGAAATTTAATTGGGTCGTGACTTCACGGGCGATCGTGTGTTTGACCTCCGATAGGTTCAATACCATACCTGTATGGTCAATTTCACCCTCCATGCCCACATACAAGACATAGTTATGTCCGTGAGGCGGGAAATTAGTACATAATCCAAATTTGGCAAGGTTTTCTGCATCTGGAATTTCGGGTAGCCAGTAACGATGACTAGCAGAAAACTCGGCACGGCGATTAATTACACATTTAGCCATCGGTGATGAAGCATCAAAAATCAAGTTTGATGAACTGTAAATTTATCTCAATACGTTAACATTTTCAGCGATCGCATCGAAACTCAGTTTTAGAGCGATCATGAAAATGCTGATGTGCCAATATCAGCATTTTCATGATCGAACCAGAATTTTTGATGACGCGGCGTAGCCGCGTCATCAAAAATTCTGGTTCTTTGTTAATATTGCGGAACCCTTACTAAGCATAAGTAACTGAAAACCCAAAAAGATTGTACCGTCCGCGTAGCGGGCAACACAATCTCTGGTTTTCGGTTACTTATGCCTAGCTGTCTCCTAATTGTTCACTGGGCAAAAAATCGAAAAGCTTTTATGAAGATTAAATCAGTTTTGACCGTAATTATCGCCTTGGGAGCTCTGTTGCTGGTGCTAAGTTTGACGGCGGTGGGCAAGGTTTCAGGGGCAATTCCCCGTGATGTCTTAGCGGGTTCCCAGAGCCAGCCGCAAATTGCCCAAATATTGCCCAAGCGATCGCCGATTTTTTGGTCACTGTTGGTCAAGCCACAGCGATTAGGGCTATTGGCGAAGTTAGCCGCTAAGCCTCGCGATCGCGCTGAGGTGAGCGAAGAACTGCATAAACTAAAACAACAACTAAGTCAAAACTGGTTACTCGACTATGGGCGCGATGTGCAGCCTTGGCTGGATCAAGAGGTTTCTTTAGCTGTCACTTCTATAGATTTGGACGATCAACCGAGTAATGGATTACAAACAGGCTATCTACTCGCTTTTGCAATTCAAGATGGGGAACTTGCTAAAAGTAAGATCAATCGATTTTGGCAAAAGCTAGTTGTCGATGGCAAAAGCGTGGAATTTGAGCAGTATCGAGGTTTGCCAATCTTGAGTGTGGAAATTGCGAAGGGAAGATCTCATGCTGTTCAGACCATTGCCCAAACAATTACCGATAAATTTGTGTTATTTGCCAATGATCGGCGCGTTTTGCAGCAGGTAATTGACACAATCAATTCTTCACAATCGGCGATCGCGGATTTAGCTAGCTATCAAGATTCTTTGCCTAAGTTTGGCGATCGGCGCGATGGTAGATTTGGCTTTGCCTATGCCAACTTAGAATTTGGCGATTTGATTAAGAGCCAAATCTTTGAGGATACAGCTTTGCCGCGCTCTCAAAAGTTGATTCCTGATGCTATGGCGCCGTCCGTCAAGGATTTGGGAGCAGGAGATTCTTCACAAAATGTATTAATCAGCTTCAACTTAGACAAGTCAGGAATTAGGTTGAAAACTGCTTCAGCATCCCTCTCTCAGTCTGTTCCGATTCCCTTCAAAGATATTGTGAATAAATTACCTGCGGAAAGTTCTGTGGTCTTTGGTCGGAATCTTCCGCAAACCTTGCAGAGTTCTGAAAAAACATTGCCGAGTGCATTAAAAAAATATCTTACGAAAACTCTGTCGCCAATTCCGTTGGACAGTCGAGTGTGGTCATGGGTAAAGGGTGACTACGCGATCGCCTCAATTCCCAACTCGAGCAATAGTGCCGACTGGTTGCTGGTGGGCGAAGCAGAAAAAGCGAGTACTAAAGCCGCAGTTGCGGAACTGGATAATTTATTTAGATCTAAATTTACGATTGGCGAGATTAGATTAAAGCAGCAGCCTGTAACCATTTGGACAAACCTCAGTGCGATCGCCGATGATCGCCTCGTGTCAGGAAATATTGCGATCGCCCATACCCAAACTCCCGAATATATCTACTTCTCCAATTCTCTGCCAGTTCTGGAATCCACTTTGTCCCTGAAACCTAGCAAGGCGATCGCGTCATCCAAGGATTTTAGAAATACAATCAGCCAATTAGCCAAAGGTCAATCAACCTATGCCTATCTGCACAAAGAAATTTGGCAGCAATGGCAACAGGAAATCCCCCTAACTTCGTCACTTTCCCCAATCATCGAAAGTTCTCCTTTGCCTCTAATCTCCAAGCATTTGAATCTCATAGGAATTGCTGGTGATAATACTTTGCCCGATCTTTTAAATGCTGAGATTTTCTTACAATTAAATTAGCCCCTCATTGCTTAACAAAATATCTAATACTAAACAAAGAAATGGCAAAGCCATTTCTTTGTTTAAAAACCCATGCTAGGTTTGATTTTCAATTCATAAAAGTGTGACTACACTTTTGTGAATTAGTATAAATTCTTCGTAGTAGCGCGGGCATCCTGCCCGCTTTTTCCTAAATCCAGAAGTCTAAAAGCGCCGCTTTCAAAATTTTCTCTGTACCCGTCAAAGCCTCAATAGGCTGCATTACTGGTCAATCAATATACTCATAATCATTAATAATGATTGCTTTTTAACATCGGGATCGAACTTGTTCTTATTTCCCCAATTTTGCAACCACGCGCCAAATCTATTAAAAGATATACCCATCCATTGCCCCACTTGATTAAATATTTGCTGAGGACCAATACCTGTAAACACCTGTAGAGCGAACACAACAACAACAACTAATAGAGCAGTTTTCAGGCTAGCTTTAATAACGCTCAATAGCCACCAAAATATCAACACTGAAACCAGCAATGCTCCAATTACTAAAGGGGTATTCATAGATTAGGTCTCTGATTTATGCTTTAACTTTACCCCAAGAGGACAATGCCAAATCAAGAATAAAAAACGATTTTTGGTAGCGCGGCGAAGCCGCGCTACCAAAAATCAAACATATAGGACTTACGCAAAGAGAAAAAATGATGCGAAAATGAAGAAAGATTTGAGTAAAAGCAATGGTAAAAAAGTTTACTACGCTAGATTATTGCCAGTATCTGATAAGTAGTCAGATAAACTACACAATCACTAACTTGGCAGACCATTTAGAAGAACACAGCCATGACCAGATCAACCGATACCTAAAAGCAGAGAAACTAACGCCGAAATTGCTATGGCAAAACGTGAAACCAACGATTGTGTCAGATGAAGCCAAGTATATGTACGTGCTGTTTGAC
>MNZA01000032.1 GCA_001873375.1 Oscillatoriales cyanobacterium CG2_30_44_21 | reverse complement strand
CTATCAATGGTTAATCTTCTAGATTAGTCTCATCGAAATAAAGAAAGCCCCTCCGCAAGGAGGGGCTTTCTTTATTGTTGTGGACTCAAAAAGAAACAGCGGTGTGCAGCTTCGCTGCACACCGCTGTTTCTTACTTTATTTTCTTGTTAAATTTAGACCTTATACCAAACAAAGAAATGGCGTAGCCATTTCTTTGTTTAAGAACCCTTACTGGGTTTGGTTTTTAATTCACAAAAGTGTAGTCACACTTTTGTGAATTGGTATTACTTTGTACTAGTTGGTCGCGCAGCGATCGCATACGCCATTGACCGTCACTTCGTAGCCATCAACTTTTAGCCCCTCACGAATTCGCTGAAATCCCAAACCTTCAAAAGCTTGCCACACAATATCTTCAATCTCTCCACAACAACGACACCGAAAATGATGGTGCGGCTGTACATTGGCATCATAGCGACATACACCCTGCTCTAGCAGCACCTCGCGCACTAGCCCCGCATCACGCAAAGTCTGTAACGACAGATAGACAGTAGCCTGAGAAGAGGTCGGCGCATCCTGATTAAGATCATTCAAAATCTGTTCTGCTGTGGGATGATCTAGGCGATCAAGTAAATTTGCATAAACAGCAAAGCGTTGTGGCGTAACCCGCAACCCCTTAGATTTTAAGATTTGGACAACTCGATCTGCTTGCTTTTGCATACTAATTTACTCCTGAATCACTGCTGAATGTCCCCACAGAATTTCTTCAGTCAGACAAGAACCGTACTTATTTAGTCTGTTAATATATCACTTCTAAATAAGAATCACAATTCTATTAAACTTTTTCAAAGGATTGAGTAGATGTGACTATTGACTAATTACTAAATAAGAATTATTCTTACAAGCGTTCAGACAAACATCAAACATAAAAACATGGCAGTTATCGAAACCGTACCAAACGTAGTATTTAAGACTCGTGTACGTGATGAGTCCGTAGAAGGATCTAACCCTTACCGTTGGGAAGATAAAACCACTCAAGATCTATTTGCTGGTAAAAAAGTTGTGGTTTTCTCTCTTCCTGGAGCCTTCACTCCTACCTGCTCCTCCAACCATTTGCCTCGCTACGAAGAACTTTATGAAGAATTTAAGGCTTCGGGTGTTGATGCAGTTATCTGTGTGTCCGTAAACGATGCATTTGTAATGTTTAAGTGGGGCAAGGAAGTCGGCGCTAAGAATGTATTTTTATTGCCTGATGGTGCTGGCGAATTTACTCGCAAGATGGGAATGTTGGTTGACAAGTCCAATATTGGCTTTGGTCTGCGCTCTTGGCGCTATTCGATGTTGGTCAACGACTGTAAAATCGAAAAGATTTTTGTTGAAGCTGGTTATTCTGACAACTGCCCAACCGATCCTTTTGAAGTTTCTGATGCTGACACGATGTTGGCATACCTCAAAGGTGCTGAATCAACTGGCGTTTCTGCGCCCCGTCTAGCATTTGTTGGTTAATTTAAATAAGTCATAAAAGTATTGCTCTTATGACTTATTCAAGATTAAAGCACTGTAAAACCAAGAAATTTTAGTGCATCGAGGCTCTGCCTCGATGCACTAAAATTTTTTCTGTAATACTTAAAGTGTGGGGCTGAAACTGCTCAATCATTTTTTAACTTAATTTTATTGGGGTGGCTATGAAACTCTCTAGCAAAAATCTTAATGATCGACTTGAGACTGTCTACGATGCAATTGTCGTTGGCGGTGGAATGGGCGGATTGTCGGCGGCAATTTACCTCGCACGTTATGGAATCAAGTGCTTAGTGATCGAGAAAGGAAAAGGGCGATCGCTATGGATGCAAGATTTGCGTAATTATGTGGGACTTGACCCACACACCCCAGGGCGAGATATTTTGACTCATGCCAGTAAGACATCCCTAGATTGGGGCGCTGATCATTTGCGCGGCTATGTCGAAGATGTCACTGATGAAGGCGAGACTTTTGCGGTGAAGGTAAAAGTTGGCAAGAAGGATAGTATTTATCCAGTTTTTCGCGGCAAGTATGTCATCGCCGCTTCGGGGATTATGGACAACTTGCCGCAATTGGAAGATATGCAAAATGTTTACGATTATGCTGGCTATACCCTCCATGTGTGCATGATTTGTGATGGCTTTGATATGTGGGATCAACAGGCTGTACTTATTGCTAATGCTGAATCTCAGATTAATGCGGCTTTTGTGCTGAACTGGTTTACTCCTTATATATCAGTGTTAACCCATGGTTTATGTACGGTCAGTGATGGCATGAGACAAAAACTGGCGGAACATGGTTATCCCTTGTATGAAGCTCCCATTGCCAAGTTTCATGGCGAAAACCATAAGCTGAGTGGTGTGGAACTGACCGATGGCACTGTTGTTGAGGCGACCACTGGTTTAGTCGGTATGGGTTCCGTTTACCATAATCATTATCTAAAAGGTATTGAGGGACTGGAGTGGGACGGTCAAAGTCTGGTTACTAACGATATGTGCAAGACCAGCCACGATCGCATTTTTGCCCTTGGCGACTTGAAGAAAGGATTGAACCAAGTATCGATCGCCGTTGCTGACGGAACTTTAGCGGCAACGCAAATTTGGCGCGATATTCGCAGAGCTAGCCCTGCACGTAAGTGGGACGAAAATATCAAGGTGCTTACTACAGTTTAAAAGAGAAGCCTCGTATTGCGAGGCTTCTCTTTTAGGTGGTTCTATTTTTAGGGCTTACGCGAAACAACCAGACGTAGGAGCAATTCATTAACGTTAGAATCAGGGTTCAAAGTCTTCATAAAATTAGACATATAAAACCAAAGATTACAGTTGCGGCGCGAAGCGCCGCAACTGTAATCTTTGGTTAGGAAAGTCGAGGATTATGCAGCTTTAGGTATCCCTGAATATCGGACTGCCGATTATTTAGGTTTGGGCGGGATTCGACATATTGGAAAGCCTAAGCAACCTACACTTTCAAAACTTTCTCTGTACCCCTTAAAGCCTAAATAGGCTGTATTTGGCGGACATGGTTAGAATTAATGATACTGATAGCGATCGCCCTAGCGGCTCAATCACAAAGCCATCATTTGTAGCTTGAGCGCATGGCGTGGCAATGCTGCTATAAAAGATCAATGATCAAAGTCTATACACAGAATCAACAGGCGCAAGTTTGGCTCGACTGCTATCGCCATCAACGGCCCACCTTTGCTTGCGTGCTGGGATTTACCGCTACAGGGCTGATTGCCAATATTTCCGCCGCAGGGGCAACTCCAGCCGATCGCCAATATACGGCGATCGCTGATGCGGAGTTTTTGGCAACGGGTCAGAACTCTAATTTCCCTTTACCGCCTCTAGTGGCGGGGGCTTCACCAGTGCTGATTTCTCGTGCGGTAGTTGCCGCCCAAAAGCTGCCGCTATTTATATTTGACGCGGGTTTACCGATCGCGCCAACGGTGGAATCAATCAATCTTGGCGGCAAGCCTGCCAACTGTCTCAGCACGGGTAAGGCGCTACCTATAGAATTAGTAACTCATCTATTTTCACAGGGCTTGCTTTGGGGAGCAAAGATGGCGCAAAGTGCGCCCTATGTAATCTTGAGTGAATGTGTCGTTGGTGGCACAACTACAGGTCTGGCAGTACTGACAGCCCTTGGGATTGCGGCAAAAGATCGCGTAAACAGCTCCCATCCTATTTGTAATCACGCCCAAAAATGGGAAATTGTGCAGTCAGGATTGCAGCATTTATCGCCAAATGCTAATCCTTTGGAGATTGTCGCAGCTGTTGGCGATCCGATGCAGATTGTGGTGGCAGGTATGGCGATCGCCGCCAGTCGTCAGGCAGGAGTATTGCTGGCGGGCGGTACGCAAATGTTGGCGGTATATGTTCTGGCTAGGGCGATCGCCACTTATCAAAATTTAGACTGGACTCCTCAATCCATTGCGATCGGCACAACCAAATGGGTTGCGGAAGATCCTACAGGCGGCACGGTGGATCTGGCTCTTGCCATTGGCGATGTGCCGCTATTGGCAACGCAGCTAAGTTTCGCTAATTCCCAATTCGCACAGTTGCGATCATACGAAGAAGGATTTGTTAAAGAAGGTGTGGGGGCTGGTGGAGCAGCGATCGCGGCTAGTCTATATCAAGATTGGACAAATGAGCAGTTATTAGCAGCGATCGAAGAACAGGTCATTTGATCGCTTTGCAAGAATTCTTTACACCCAATTGTCTAGCGATCGCATCGAAACAGCCGCAAAACCTGTTTCAATAAGAATTAGCGCTTTTATTTCATTAAGGGCGGTGCAATGCATCGCCCTTAATTACTTTTTTATTGTTTATTGTTTTTTATATTTCACCCCTTGTCCTATGGTTGCCTCAACAGTTCGCATTAGTTCTCGCAAAAGTCAGCTAGCACTGGTACAGACACATTGGGTGCAGGCAGAACTTAGCAAAGCACACCCCGATCGCCAGTTTGATGTCGTCACCATGAGTACACAGGGCGACAAGATTCTTGATGTGGCTCTTGCCAAGATTGGCGACAAGGGACTATTTACTAAAGAACTAGAAGTCTCGATGCTGACTAAGGAGTCAGACCTAGCCGTGCATAGTCTCAAGGACTTGCCCACCCGCTTACCTGAAGGCTTGATCCTTGGCGCAGTTACCGAACGCGAAGATCCCTCCGATGCCTTAGTTGTCCATGAAAAGCTCAAGGATCAAACCCTCGAAACTTTGCTAGAAGGAACTGTCGTTGGCACATCCTCACTGCGCCGCCTCGCACAGTTGCGTCACTACTATCCCCACCTCAGTTTTAAGGATGTGCGCGGCAACTTGAATACAAGATTACAAAAGCTAGATGCAGGTGAATACGATGCGCTAATTTTAGCGGCGGCTGGTTTGCAGCGCTTGGGAATGGGCGATCGCGTCCACCAAGTAATTGATGCGGAAATTTCGCTCCATGCGGTCGGTCAAGGTGCTTTAGGCATCGAGTGTCGGGCTGACGATCCTGAAATT
This sequence comes from Oscillatoriales cyanobacterium CG2_30_44_21, assembly GCA_001873375.1. GTDB lineage: Bacteria > Cyanobacteriota > Cyanobacteriia > Pseudanabaenales > Pseudanabaenaceae > Pseudanabaena. The sequence goes on along the minus strand of MNZA01000032.1, from coordinate 3,194 downwards.
CTGGAACTATTTACCCCGATCATTCACTATCCCACCACCCAACGTTGCCTAGCTGAACGTGCCTTTTTACGAGAGCTAGAAGGTGGTTGTCAAGTTCCCATCGGTGTAAATTCTGTAATCAATGGCGACAAACTAACTTTGAAAGGCATCGTGGTCAGTCTGGACGGTAAAACTCTAGTCAAAGGCGAAATTACAGGCGACTTAACCAATCCTGATGCGATCGGTGCAGAACTAGCTGACGATCTCAAATCTAAGGGCGCTCAAGATATTCTCAACAAAATCTTTGCCGAAGTCCGCGCTTAATGACAAAGCCCAGTAATTGCGTTGCAATCACTGGGCTTTATTCACAAGAAAAAGTACCGCGCTTAGCGCGGTACTTTTTTTATTTATTCGCAATCAGCGCAGGGGCACTCAATTGTTCAGCAACAATTTGAGCCTCTTTAACAACAGCAATCTGCTCATGGGCTAACCGCACTTGAGAGTTAATTGCTACCGTAGTCGCATCATACATATTGGTAATCAGCTTAGGATAAGCACCGATCGCAATGATCGGTACTAAAAAGCAAACTGCAATAAACACTTCGCGGGGTCTAGCATCGCTAAACTCAGCTTCACTTGGCAATATACAGTTAGTTCCAAAACAAACCACTTCTTGATTGCCCTGAGACTTCAAGCTGATATCAGAGATGTCACAGGAAGGATTAATGTCGCAGGAGGGGTTAGCATCGGACGCATAAAAAATCTCACGCAACATTGACAGTAAATAAATCGGTGTCAGAATTACCCCAACTGCGGCTAGAAATACAGTCACAGTGCGGAATGTAGAACTATAGACATCGCTGGAGGTCATCCCCACAAACACCGCGATTTCACTAGCAAAGCCACTCATCCCAGGAAGTGCTAAGGATGCCAAAGCGCCAACAGTGAATAGCGCAAATACCTTAGGCATCACCTTACCGATATAGCCCATTTCGTTCATGGACATCGTGTGCGTGCGATCATAAGTGACTCCCGCCAAGAAGAACAGCACCGACGCAATCAGTCCATGGGAAAGCATCTGCAACATTGCGCCGCTAATTCCCAAATCAGTGTAGGACGCGATCCCAATCAACACAAAACCCATGTGCGACACTGACGAAAAAGCCAAACGGCGCTTCATGTTGGTTTGGGCAAAGGAGTTGACCGCCCCATAGATGATGTTAACTACACCGAGCATCGCCAGAACTGGCGCAAAGTAAACATGGGCATGATCAAGTAGTCCCATATTTAGGCGAATCAATCCATAGCCGCCCATCTTTAACAACACACCTGCCAAAATCATCGATACAGGCGAAGATGCTTCGCCGTGAGCATCTGGCAACCAAGTATGGAGCGGGAAAATTGCTAGTTTGACACCAAAGGCAATCAGTAAACCTGCGTAAAGCGGAAGCTCTAGGGCGAGCGGAAAATCTTTGAGGGCAAGCTCAGCCATGTCAAAGGTGAGGTTATTGCCATAGAGCGCCATTGCTAAACCTGCCACCAAGATAAAGATTGAGGCGATCGCAGTGTATAGCAAGAACTTAGTAGCGGCATACTGACGCTTTTGACCTCCCCAAATCGAGATCAACAAATACACTGGAATTAACTCAACTTCCCACATAATGAAGAACATCAATAAATCTTGGGAAACAAATACGCCAATCTGGGCAGAGTAAAGCACTAACAGCAGAAAATAAAACAGGCGCGGTTTAATGTCAACCTGCCAAGCTGCAAAAATTGATAGTGTAGTAACAAGTCCCGCTAGCAGTACTAGAGGCGCAGAAATACCATCAACTGAGACCGCCCAACTAAGCCCTAATTGGGGAATCCAACTATACTTTTCCGCGAGTTGAAAGGTCGCGCTGCTCGAATCGTAGTTATTCCAGAAGGCGTAGCACATCAAAATAAAATCAGTAATGCCTACACCCAATGCATACCAGCGTACTGTCTTGCCTTCTTTGTCAGGCAGTATGGGTATGAGTAAAGAAGCTACGAGGGGCAGCAGGATAATCGCGGTAAGCCAAGGAAATTGGACTGGTGTCATGTCAATAAGAATAAATACTTACTCTAAATAATGTTAAGTATTGTACTAGTCTTTATAAAGCTTTAAGCAAAATTATTCTGATAGTAATCATTTATCGTCTCAAAAAAGCCCAATAGAGAAAGGCGGCGCATTGCGCCGCCTTTCTCTATTGGGCTTGAACAGGAGTTACAAGAATCTACGCTGCAACTCACTTTTGGGGTTTATACAGCGCTTCGAGCTGACTTAAAACTTTCTACATACCACTCAAAACATAAATAGGCTTTATTCCCAAGACTTATTAACGATTTCTTGTGAAGGTTGGATCAGGTGACTGCTTATTAACAGTCTCTGGCTGTACAGTCTTTAGTGTCTCAGAGGGCGACATTGAGTTGAGATCGCGTTGTTGTGCCGAGACAAATGATTGCGCCTCATAAAATGACATTGCACCAACGATAGGAATAGTTGAGGGGCAGCCTTCAGTCTTAAACCAAACTCGCTTTCCTGAAGCTAGACCTTCAGTAGCGAGACGTTCAGAAATTACACAACCACTGCGCGTATCATGAAGCGCAAAAGAAGACGTGCTTCCCATCAGACTTTGACTGCTCACGTCTATGTATTCGTCACGGTAGATGCCCTGTGTGATATTGCGATTGTACAGATTGGCGGAAGTGCCAATTCTGAGCGCATATTTGTCAAGCATCCAATTGGGAACATAATAATTGTTCGATTCGCCTGTCGCATTTTTGAAAGTTACAATGTTTCCAGAGATTTTTTCAATGACCTGTGGAGTGCGGTTATCGAGATACTCACTTACATTTTGAGCATTGATTGCTGCGGCGGGAATTGCGATCGCGGCTATAGAAACAAGGCAACCGAGAATGAGTTTTTGCATAGTTGTAAGTCTCTCTGAGATGTAGTTTAGGTTCGATTAATTTCTTACCTCCACAGCATTACAGAGCCATAATTGAAATAACGCATAAGTTGATTAACTACCAAACAAAACTTATCCATTTCTCGATCCACAGCGCCTTGCGTTCCAAAAACAAAAAAATAGAAAGTTGTGAGAAGCGGCGCTTCTCACAACTTTCTATTTTTTCAAACAAAGAAATGGCAGAGCCATTTCTTTGTTTGAAAAAATAGAGGTCGTGCCGCC